>CAMWRC010000009.1 GCA_947176565.1 uncultured Ruminococcus sp. | reverse complement strand
CATGTGCGCTGCCATTGCATTGAATGCCGTTCCACTGAGCGGACAGAACAGCAATGTTTCCGGAGCTGACATAATTATAGGCGATGTCAATTCCGACGGCAGAATCGACAGCTATGACCTCGTGGCACTGAGGAAACTTTCAGGAAGTCCCGAAACGGCGGACGTATCTGCACGTACTGCCGGAGATGTGAACGGAAACGGAAGTATTGACAAGGAAGATTTGCAGATTCTTTCAGACTATCTTTTAGGCAAAGATGTGGAATTTGCAGCTCCGTATGTACCGCCGACAGAACCTCCGACCGAAACAAAAAAATATTATGCATCAGATGCTATGTATCAGAACTCATGGACAGAAACATCAAATGCAGGATTTGAGGGCGAATCCTATGTTAATTTCAACAATGAAATAGGAAGCTTTATTGAGTGGACAATTGAAGTTCCGGCTGACGGAAACTATAATATGGATTTCCGTTACGCAAATGGTACAGATGTAAACCGTCCAATCAAGCTTATCGTGAACGGTAACAGGGAATACGGTCAGTATGTTGATTTCAACGGTACAGGTGCGTGGACTTCATGGGACGACCAGAATGCTGTTGTTAATCTCAGAAAAGGTAGGAATACTATTAAGGCATACGCTACAACCCTCAACGGCGGACCTAATATAGATTATATCGAAGTTTCAGCAACTGACAAGACAGCTCCTCATGAAAAGGCAGTCCTCGGTAAACATATGGAAAATCTCAACCGCGGAGTTGTTTCCGCACACGCAAAAAATGGCAATCTTATAAGCTGGCGTATTCTTGCTACGGATAATGAGGAGACAATTTTCCACCTCTGGAAAAACGGAGAGACAAAACTCGGCGAATTTACAATGGAACAGGCTTCCAATTATTTTGACAACGGCGGAACAGCTGAGGATTGGTATACCATTGATGTGTATGTAAACGGCGAATGTACAGAATTTGCTCAGGTATCAAAGAATTTCACCAATACAAACAGCGGACAGAGCGGTGCATATTTTGACATCAAGCTGAAACAGCCAGCGGATATGACTATGCCCGATGGTACAACGTGTTCATATACTTCTAATGATTGCTCAGTAGGCGATGTTGACGGCGACGGTGAATATGAATTATTCGTAAAGTGGGACCCCTCTAACTCACAGGATAACTCAAAGAACGGCTATACCGGAAATGTATATATCGACTGCTATAAGCTTGACGGTACTCAGCTGTGGAGAGTTGACCTCGGAAAGAATATCCGTGCAGGTGCACATTATAATCAGTTCACAGTCTATGACTTCGACGGAGACGGAAAGGCGGAACTCATATGTAAAACCGCTGACGGAACTGTTGACGGCACAGGCAAGGTAATAGGTGACGGTTCAAAGGATTACCGTTCAGAAGCCGGAAGAATCCTGACAGGTCCTGAATATCTCACGCTCTTTGACGGTGCAACCGGAAAGGCTCTTGATACTATTGACTATAAGCCGGGCAGAGGTGATTTTACCGCATGGGGAGACAATTACGGCAACCGTGTTGACCGGTTTACTGCCTGCGTTGCATATCTTGACGGTGTGAATGCATATGCCTGCTTCGGACGCGGATATTATACCCGTTCAGCTGTTACTGCATATTCAGTATCAAATGGCAAACTTAAAGAATACTGGGCATATGATACCGGACATGATGAGAGTGTAAAGGGTTACGGCGACGGAAATCATCATATTATGGGTGCTGATGTTGACGGCGACGGAAAGCAGGAAGTCGTAGTTGGTTCAGCAGTTATTGACGATAACGGCAAACTCCTTTATACAAGCGGATTAGGTCACGGCGATGCTGTTCATATCGGCGATTTTGACCCGCAGAATCCGGGCGTTGAGATATTCCAGTGTCATGAGGAGTCAAAATCCAATTACGGCGTATCGCTCCGCGACGGAAAAACCGGAAAGATGCTGTTTAAAGAAGATGCCGGCGGAGATACAGGAAGATGTCTTGCTGACAACCTCATTGCCGGAAACGGCGGAGCTGAAATGGTAGGCTCACATAACGGAATAGTGTATTCTGCTACAGGTGAACATCAGCAGGTTCTCACATGGGCGGAAATCACAAAATGGGGACAAAATTCAGTTGTATACTGGACTGATACACTTGAAAGAGCAGTCCTCGACCGTTCAATGGCTGACCAGTACGGCAAGGGACGCGTATTTACTGGTGATGATGCAGGATATAACAATGCTTCAAAATCCAATGCCTGCATAACCTGCGACCTTATGGGCGACTGGCGTGAAGAAATGCTTTTCCGTGTAGGTTCTGATACAATAAGAGTATTCACGACAACTTATACAAACGATTATAATCTCTATTGTCTGATGCAGAATCCGCAGTACAGAGTACAGGTTGCAGCGCAGAACAACGGATATAATCAGCCTCCGCATACGGATTACTATATTGATTCCGTGGAATATACAAGACCTGAAGAACAGGACATCTGGGTAAACAGCAAGTAATACTGAATTCTTTGATTTTCTGCCGGTTGTATTGATTATATAACCGGCAGAAAATTATTGACCGGAATTTATTGTGTAATTGTTGCAATTGACAGGATTATGTGATATAATTAGTACAGCTGATTTTTCAGCAAATTCAGTATAAGGAGATATTCTCTATGCCTAACGAAAAAATACCATATAAAATCTATCTTTCTGAGGACGAACTGCCGAAACAGTGGTACAATGTCCGCGCCGATATGAAGAAAAAACCTGCACCGCTTCTTAATCCTGCAACCCTGAAACCGGTTACTCCGGAAGAACTGGGGGCAGTTTTCTGCGATGAACTCGTTAAACAGGAACTCGACGATACAACTCCGTATATAGATATTCCTGAAGAAATTCTTGAATTTTATAAGATGTATCGTCCTTCACCGCTTGTGCGCGCCTATTGTCTTGAAAAGGCTCTCGGTACTCCGGCTAAGATTTACTATAAGTTTGAGGGAAACAATACAAGCGGAAGTCATAAGCTTAATTCTGCAATTGCTCAGGCATACTATGCAAAGAAACAGGGTCTCACGGGCGTTACTACAGAAACCGGAGCAGGTCAGTGGGGAACTGCGCTTTCAATGGCGTGTTCTTACTTTGACCTCGACTGCAAAGTCTACATGGTAAAGGTATCATACGAGCAGAAGCCTTTCCGCCGCGAAGTAATGCGCACATACGGCGCATCTGTTACGCCGTCTCCGTCAATGACAACGGAAGTGGGAAGAAAAATTCTTGCGGAATTTCCTGATACTAACGGAAGCCTCGGCTGTGCTATTTCCGAAGCTGTTGAAGCTGCAACAACAAATGACGGCTACCGCTATGTTCTGGGAAGTGTTCTTTCACAGGTTCTTCTTCACCAGACTGTTATCGGTCTCGAAACCAAGACAGCTATGGACAAGTATGGCATAAAACCTGATATAATAATCGGCTGTGCCGGCGGCGGTTCTAATCTCGGAGGACTTATTGCTCCGTTTATGGGCGAAAAGCTCCGCGGCGAAGCCGATTACCGCATAATCGCAGTTGAGCCGGCATCATGTCCGAGCCTTACACGCGGCGTTTATGCTTATGATTTCTGCGATACCGGAAAAGTATGCCCTCTCCAGAAGATGTATACTCTCGGCAGCGGATTCATGCCGTCTGCAAATCACGCCGGCGGACTCAGATACCATGGTATGAGCGCAATTCTCTCGGAACTCTATGACCAGAAGCTCATGGAAGCTGTTTCAGTTGAGCAGACAGCAGTATTCGAAGCAGCTCAGAAATTCGCAAGAGTTGAGGGAATACTTCCTGCTCCGGAAAGCAGCCACGCAATCAAAGCAGCTGTTGATGAAGCTCTTAAATGCAAGGAAACAGGCGAGGAGAAAACGATTCTGTTCGGTCTTACGGGTACAGGCTATTTTGATATGTATGCTTATGCGGCATATAATGACGGCAAAATGGGTGACTATATTCCATCTGACGAAGAACTGAAAAAAGCCACAGATAAGCTTCCGCATATTCAGTAATAAACAAGAATTACATTAAATATCAGAATTTATTTTTTGCCGGAGGTACACAGGTACTTCCGGCATTTTTTCGTGATTTTATTTTTATTTTTATTTTTTCCTCTTTACATTCCGTGCAGAATATGATAAAATATAAATATATTTTTTTAATCGGGGTGTGATTTTTTATGGACGAAGAAATTATAAGTGCTGACAAGCATACAGCTGAAATTGCCGCACTTCATCATGAGATATATGAACTTAACCGGCTGCTTGAGAAATCAAACAGAATCGCCGTTGATAAAACAACTGACAGTGCTGATGACCCGTTTGATAATCCCACTGAATACAAGCATTTCCTGAGCGGCTATTCAAAAATTGTTCCGGAACTCGGAACAATCGGCTATTCACTTCCGCTTGAACCGGAGTACGAAGAACGTAAAAATATCAGGAAAAGCTATTCCGTAGGCGGCTGGTGTATACTGCTTCATTTTGCGCTTTCATTCGGATTATCAGTTGTATTCCAGAATCTTCTGATTATGATAATGCAGATTCTTAATCCTTCCGCCAATGTGGTTACTTTGTTCGGATATGCTTATAATTCCTCAATACTTGTCGGTCTCAATATGCTGGTTTACCTGATTACGAATGTTTTTTTCGGCTGGACAGGTCTGAGGTGGGGCGGATTCAAAGGCAGGTCGATTATAAATACAAATGGTTTCGGAATCGGAAAGGCTTTGCAGTACTGCTCGATTGCACTTTGTATCTGGACATTTTCGGCGTATGCTTCAATGGGAATTGAAGAAATATTATCACGTTTCGGTTTTACTTCCATAATTGACCAGACTGGTCTCGGCGAGACTCCTCTTGCACTGGCGGTATCGGGGTTGTATACCTGCATAATCGCTCCGATAACAGAGGAATTTATGTTCCGTGGAATGCTTCTCAGAGTATTTTCAATGGCAAATCAAAGATTCGCCATATTTGCGACAGCGTTTTTCTTCGGACTTGCACACGGAAATATTCCGCAGTTTGTCCTTGCGTTTCTTCTCGGAATATTCCTTGCACATATCACAATGTGTCATGATTCAATAATACCGGCGATAATTGTACATATGTTTGTCAATACATTTGTTACGCTTTTTGGTTTCCTTGAAGATGCAGGGGAAACAGTCATGCTGATAGCGAATATGATTCTTTTTGCAGCGTCATTTTTCGGACTTATCATGCTTGCTGTATTTAAGAGCAGCAGCAGGCTTCCTGTTGCAACGCCGAAGCAGAGTACACGCGGACTTTATATTGCAGTAAGTTCTGTTCCGTTCTGCCTTGCGGCAATAGTTCAGACTGCATATATGATTGTTTCGCTTATTACCAATAAATAAGAGTCTGTTTAAAAAAGAGAATAATTACTATGAATGAAAATCTGCATTTTGAGGTCATTCCAGAATCATTGAAAGAAATGGGAACTATTATGCACGGAGTTATTGGTGAATATCAAGGGAAACCTGTCGTATTTATGTACGATTCATCAGTTCAGGATATTATAATTCCGGAAAGTTTGGAGCCGATTTATCCTGCTATCGAAGAAGCTGTTGTACGATATCTTCGTCAATCTGGAAGATTGAAATAAATACTTTTTTGCAATAAATTCTGATTTATGCAAGTAAACGAATAATTAAAATAAGCCCGAAAGCAGTTGAAAAAACTACTTTCGGGCATTGTTTATATATGCGTATTCGTTTTATTACAGTACAGCCTTTTACTGTTTTGAGCTATGATTATATTTTAGAATCTGTGTTCATAGGGAATATATGCGGCTTGTCCTGTAAAATATGCATGAATAACATAGTCTCAGTTCATATTTGAGTCTGACGGATTTGAAGATATTTTTCCGAATGCCGGAGAATTTTTAAGTGTATGCTGGAGCTTTTCTTTTGTCCGCTTTATATCGCTGAGGGATTTTTCATGTATTGCTTCCGCGTCATTGAGCATCTGTGCAATTGACAGAGCTGCACCTTTCTGTATAGCCGCCGCCTGTTCCTGAGCTTTTTTTAGAATTTCAATAGCTTTTTTCTTTGCCTCCATGACAATAGCTTCCCGTGATGCTATCTGTGCGGCGCGTTCCTCGGCTTTGCGGATAGTATTCTCGGCACTTAGACGTGCTTCATTAAGTATACGCTGACAGTCATATTCGATTTTCTTTGCCTCTTTCAGTTCGTGAGGCAGATTAAGGCGTATATCGTTGATAAGTTCGCGCATACGTTCGCCGTCAACGATTTTTTTGTGCGATATAAAAGGAACAGATGTTGACTTATCAAGAAGCTCGTCCATTTCCTCAAGAATTTCATCAATATTCATAAATTTACACTCCTTATTAACTTTAGAGCCGGCTATGTTCCAGCGAAATTGCAGCATCTGAAAGCGCAGTATTCTGCAATGACGGATTATTTATTTTACAAGTCGTTTCTTTATATCTTCCAGTATTTCTTCCGGCACAAAATGGCTTATATCTCCGCCGAAATATGCAATCTGCTTGACAACGCTGGAACTGAGATACATATTCTCGGAGGCAGTGGTAAGAAAAACTGTCTCAGCACCGGCATAGAGTTTTTTATTTGCAAGAGCCATCTGAAATTCGTATTCAAAATCGCTGACTGCGCGGAGACCTTTGACAATTGCAATAGCTCCGACGTCGCGCACGTAATCTGCAAGAAGTCCGTCCAGAACATCAATGACGACATTGTCAAGATTACGTGTTACAGCCTCTATCATAAGCATACGTTCAGTAGCGGTAAAACTGGGTTTAGCTTTGCCGGCATTTATTGAAATAAGTACGATTACCTTATCAAAGAGCTTTGAAGCTCTTGTAATTATGTCAAGATGCCCGCGTGTTACGGGGTCGAATGAACCGGGGCAGACAGCTACACGTCTCATTCTTCGTCCTCCCTGAGCGGTTTTCTGAAAACTGCGACGCTGATTCTGCCGTAGCTGTAGACTTTTTTCAGAACCGTTCCTTCCGGTGCATCAGGCTGACCGGCTTCTTTTTCGTATTCACATATTATACTTCCGCCGTCTTTGAGCTTTGCGGCGGCAAGCGGAAGAAGTTTTGTGATATGACCGTATCTGTACGGCGGGTCGAGGAAGATTATATCAAATTTCTGAGCTGTTATCTTGATATAATCATAGCTGTCACGGCTTATTACTTCAGCTGACCGTGCCAGTCCGGTATTTCTGAGATTATCGTTGACGCATCTGAGAGAACGGGCAGAGTTGTCAACAAATACGCTGTGTGCCGCACCTCTGCTCAGTGCTTCGATACCGAGCTGACCGCTGCCTGCAAACAGGTCAAGGACGTATGCGCCTTCAATTTCAAACTGTATTGAAGAAAAAACACCCTCTTTGACTTTTTCGCCTGTAGGTCTTACGTCCATGCCTTCCGGCGTGATAAGTTTACAGCCTCTTGCACTGCCTGTGATTACTCGCATAAAAAATTCCGCCTTTAAATTCATAATATACTATTCTATTATAACCTATTTTTTCTGATTTGTCCATATGTTTTTAAAAAATAATGGAATTTGTACAAAAAAATCGGGTGTGACTTTGTGATATTGCTGAAAATGCTATTGTTTTTGTATGATGCAGTTGCCGGAAATACTTAAATTATTGACTCGAGAATAATCTGCGAAAAAAGCATTGCAAGAAATGTAATCACGAAAGTAAGAGCAACCGCGATGACTGTATTAAGAGGGCGTACACCGCCTATACTCCGAAGTTCCTGCGGAGTGGGCGGAACATTTTTTTTATAATTATGAAGTATCTTTATAGAACGTATGGTGTGGCGGTAGTAGATACGGTTTGCAAAAATGCAGAGTATGAACCGGAATATAAAATCGGCAGTATTGCATATTTCAATTAATCTCATCAGGATATTTTCATTATTAGAAAGTACATTTATCAGACCGGCAGAGAAAAAATCGCGTGCTGAACCGTCGATGCTCATTTCCATAATAGTTGTAACGGCAAGAGGCAGTGAGAGAATTACGCTTATAATTGTTGTGAGTACAGCCCAGAACCACATACGTCTGTTTGCGAAATATATCGGCGGAAATATGAAGCATATAAGATTGAATGATATATTTTTTCTTTTTTTGGCAATATTGCAGAAAGAATTGAGATAGTACATTACATTTGAGCGTAGAAAGAAAATCACTTCCGGAACCGGAATACCCTCAAATGTAAAGTCAGGCTCTAATTTAAAAAGGTCGTGAAGAGCCTTGTTATGGTCTGTTCTTGATTTTTCGATGAGTTCATCTGTAAATTCAGTACCGCATCCGGGACATCTGTTTAGTGTGGAATCCGAAACAGCTCCGCAGTCCGGACAGCGTACAGCGACTCTTGGTTTTTCGCTTCCGGATTTTATGGAGACAATTTTTTTCTGCCATTTATAATCTGTTCCATGAAGTGAAGCGTTGGCACATTCACTGCCGTAGCAGATTCTGTGGTGTGGAGAACCGCATTCAGGGCATACAACAACATCATCATTTTCATTAAATATTTCACCGCATTTTGAACAGGCTTCACCAGCAAATTTCATAAGATTCCTCCTGACAGCAATTTTTTCTTATTTGCCTTTATTATACCATTTTCTGTTTCAAAAATCAATAGCATTTATGATATTGTCACAGAAATCAGCTTTGTTGATTAAAACATATTATTATAAATATTCTGTTTATATAAAATTATCCTGTCAGCATAGTACTGACAGGATTTTTCTTTAACATCTGATTTTTTCCTCATTGCAGAAAGGAATGGTAAATAATAAAGGCAGTGTGGTGAAAAAACTGTAGGCATATCGAAATTCTGCAAATACAGGTGTAGCAATCATCAATGTAAACAATACGCCGATAACAGGAACAAAAATCAATAAATCACTCTTTCTTTTCTTGAGGAAAACTGCGCCGGCTGAAAAAAGAATCATCCATGTTGCCATGCCGATACTCCAGAATAATCCCAGATAGGGATATTTACCATAGGCATCTTTGCATTTATCTATGAAGTTTCTTAAAAATTCCGGACACACTTCAGGCTGATGACTTAGTCCATCTATTCCATATCCGACTATACCGATACCATAAACCCAGTATTGTACATCAGGATAATAATAGCCGAAAGTCTGTTCCGCGTATGCAAAGATATAACTTACTGGATTTTTGATTCCCAGGTCTATCCAGAGTTTCAGAAACTCAAACTTATGCTCGGTCAGATATTCCTGATTGTCTTTTTCTATTACCAGAGCCTTGATTGAATCTGATATATTCGGTGTATATCTGTCCGGCACTGCGGAAATATCGACTATTTCACTCAGGAGTGCAGTTTGTTCTTCTGTCAGTTTTGCATCATCTCTGATAACTGAAGCAATCTGCTGGGCAGGAATGGAAAGCGATTCAATTGTCTCAACAGGCGTAACACCCATTGCATTGTAAACAGGACCTTTCACAACAAGTGAAACAGCAAGGGCAACAGCGGCATTCAGAATAATTGCAAAATTTTTCTTTCTGATAAAATAAACTGTCATGAATAACAGCAGCAGTACAAATGCATACAGTCCGTTGCTTCTGAACAGACACATACCGACGCTGAAAATAAAAAACATTATGAACTCAGACAAACGTATCTTTTTCGCGCCTGTTCTGGAGTGAACAATAATTCTCCACAGAGTTGTGGAAAGCACAAGTATAATTCCTCCGAACCAGATGTCTTTCCACATGGTAACGCTGTAAAGTGCATGGTAAGACGGCAGCGCATATGATAATAATACTGCAATCAATACGGATTTCCGGAATCCGAATTCATATAATGTCATAATCAGATAAGCAAATGCCATTGACAGAAGAATTGCCTGACAAACACTGTATGTTGCAAGAGCAAGATTTACATCACCCTTAAATAAAAAAAGTCCGATAGAATAGAACAGCTTGATGACAAGAGTATGTGCGATAGGGTGATGATTTGAATATGGTTCAATACCGATTGCCTGTCGTAACTGCCAGTTGGAATCTGATGTCATGATTCCCGGAAACATATAGATAAAGTATGGCAGCCATGCTAAAAGCATGATAACAGAAGAACCCCAGAAAATCAGTTTGTTTTTCTTTTTATCCCGCACTTTGTCTGTATTCCATTCTGTTTTTCTGATTTTCTGATATATCCACATAAGACACGAACAGAAAAACAGAAAAAAACCAATTATCAATATAATATTCTGATTTACAGTATAATTTCCCCAGAAATTCCGTATCTTTCCCATTATGCAGGACACCATAAGCAAAAATCCGCATACGGAAGAAACAAGGATAAGCTTTTTATCACATATTGTCAATGTATTTTTATAAAGGGGACAAAGCAGCACTAAAAAAATTAAAGTAAAGAAATTTTCTGTACCTAATCCAAGAAACAAAGAAAATGCAGTTCCGGTCACAAGGGAGCAGAGCACAGGAAGAAAATAATTTGTAAAAAATGGTTTATTTTTCAGCCGTTTATATGATTCTATGATTTTCATTTTTCTTCTCTCTCTTTCTGACAAAGCTGTTTATAGTGTTCTTCTGAATTATGAAGATGCATTTCAAAATCATGCCGGTTCTTCTGTACGATACAGCTGAGAATCATACCGGAAAAGAATGACTGTAATGCGGCAATAAAAATAAAACCACAGATAATAAGTGTCGGGAATCTTTCTACAAGTCCGGTCTGCATATAGGCAATCCATACTGGCAGGAACAGAATCGCACAAATTACTATCAGAACAAGTGCAATTCCACTGAAAAACTGCATCGGTTTGTAATTTTTAAATAATTTTAAAATCATAAACAATACCTTGATTCCATCTGAATAGGTATTCAGTTTTGATTCGCTGCCTTCCTGACGGTCGCGGTAATTAATTATTACATTTTCAACAGACATATTCTTGTCGATTGCATGAATACTCATTTCAGTTTCTATTTCAAAACCCTTTGATAATACCGGAAATGTCTTTACAAAACGAAATCCGAATGCGCGGTAGCCCGTCATAATGTCTTTGATTTCAGAATGAAATATCTGATTTATAAAAAATCTGACTATACTATTTCCGAAATTATGAAATGGTCGTTTGTTTTCTTCAAAATAGGTTGAAGAAAGTCTGTCACCTACAACCATATCAGCATTTTTTTCCAGTACAGGTCTGACGAGTTCCCTTGCGTGTTCTGCCGGATATGTATCATCTCCGTCAGCCATAAGATAACATTCAGCATCAATTTCACGGAACATTCGTCTTATTACGTTTCCTTTTCCCTGCTGATATTCATGCCGTACTACTGCTCCTGCCTGTCGGGCGAGTTCAGCAGTATTGTCTGTGGAATTATTATCATAAACATATATTACGGCTTCCGGCAATTCCTTTTTAAAATCCTTTACCACTTTGAAGATTGTCTGAGCTTCATTGTAACATGGTATCAGTACAGCGATTTTATCCATAGCATTATGCTCCCCCTTTTTTTTATTATAGCATATTTTCAGTCATAATACAAGTGTTATCAAAAATAAATTATACCAATTCACTTTTGGCTAATTAAAATTCTCTCAGCTGGTTTTTATATGACAGTCTGACTAAGAGTTGTTTACAGTGAAAAAGTAACAAAACATAATTTCCTCCATATAATAAGGTATAAGAATATTTTTTGAATGGAGAACCACATGAAAAAGAAAATACTTATAGCCGGCGGCGATATGAGACAGATATACTGCGCTGAAAGGCTTTCACAGAATTACGATATATTTATACTTGGCATTGAACGTTCATACTTTCCGGATAATATGCAGATTTATGAAGCCGGTGACGATATGGAGTTTGAATATGCCGTTCTTCCGGTTGTTCCGCCTGACGAGAACGGTAATATTTCCGCGCCTCTTTACAATAAAAATCTTACCGTGGCTGAAGTACAGCGTTTCATAAAACGCGGAAGTGTTGTTTTTATAGGCACAGATGCAGAACGCAGCAGAATGTATTTTCCGAACAGCACGGTTATAGCATATATGGACAGCGAAAGTATAAGCCTGAAAAATGCGATTCCGTCTGCTGAGGGAGCGGTGCAGGTTGCTCTTGAAGAACTTCCGGTCACGCTTAATGGTCTGAGCGTACTTATTGCGGGTCTTGGCAGAATCGGTACATCGCTTGTTCTTATGCTGAAAGGATTCGGCGCGGATATTACTGTCGCTGTACGGAATGAGTGCGGAGCTGCAAAAGCTCGTATGTTCGGTATAAAATCAGTATATACCGGTGAAATCAATGGCGATTTTCAGCTTGTATTCAATACTGTTCCGAATCTTATATTCGACAGCAGTATGCTTGAAAAATTTCCGGCAGATACGCTTTTTATAGACCTTGCATCGCGTCCGGGCGGCTTTGATTTCAATGCAGCGAAAAAAACAGGAAAAAAGGTAATATGGGCGTTGGGACTTCCGGGAAAAACCGCTCCTAAAACAGCCGGAATCGCCGTGGCAGAAACTATATTAAATATACTGTCTCCGGTTTAATCAGAGAAAATATTACATTGTCAGATACTCAAACAGCGATACTATATAATAGATAAAGGAGAAATTCTTTATGGGTGAATTTAGCGGAATAAAAATAGGATTTGCAATGACTGGTTCATTCTGCACTTTTGACCGCTGCTTTAAACAGGCGGAAGTGCTTAAAAATATGGGTGCTGAACTTATACCGGTATTTTCAGAAACAGCAGCAGGTGTTTCTACTCGTTTTGGCAGCAGTACCGATAATCTTGCACGACTTGAAAATATATGCGGCAGGGGAGTTATTACATCAATAAAAGATGCCGAACCTATCGGTCCGAAAAATATGACGGATATTATGGTAGTTGCGCCATGTACATCAAATACAGCCGCAAAGCTTGCCAATGGAATCACTGATACTGCGGTAACTATGGCGGTCAAATCGCATTTAAGAAGCGGAAAACCGGTAGTTCTTGCGATTGCGTCAAATGATTCGCTGTCCGGTTCGGCAAAAAATATAGGCGAGCTTTACAATCGCCGAAATTATTATTTTGTTCCTATGTTACAGGACGATATTGATAAAAAACCTTCGTCTCTCGTAGCTGAATTTGAGATGATACCGCAGACAATTGAAGCGGCTTTCAAAGGGATTCAGCTCCGACCTATAATTTATAATTAAATATTCAGAATTTTTATAAACAGATGATTTATTT
>CAMWRC010000008.1 GCA_947176565.1 uncultured Ruminococcus sp. | reverse complement strand
ATTCCAAATAACTTCTTAATTATATCACATTCCTCCGGATTTTGCAATAGCTCTAAAAAAAAATTCATAGAAATTTAAGGAACTATTTTTGTACATTTTCAACAAATACTTTTTGTTCTGAAATGTTCCGGCTCCGCATATAAATAAATCAGAAAACACAAACCTGTACCAACAGACTAAAGGAGTAAATATATGACGGACAAACCTTTAACGAAATCCCACGGAATAATACTCGAAAACCGGCGTACTATGCAGATTTCAGGAATCACTGATGTGGACAGCTTTGACGAGCGTGTGATATGCCTCTATACTCAGCTCGGAGAACTGACAATAAAGGGCAGAGAACTGCATATCGACAATATGAGTATAGAAACAGGCGATATGACTATAAGCGGTGATATATGGTCAGCTGTATACGGTGACAAGGAGAAAAAACACCCCGTATCAGCTCTCGGGAGACTCTTTAAATGAACGTTCCTGAAACTTTTTTCACTATTCAGGAAGAACTTACACTTTTCGGATTGTCATGCCTGTTCGGTGCTGCTCTTGGGGTATATTATGATATTTTCCGCTGTCTCAGACTCATATTTCCGCATAACCGCATCATGACTGCGTCCGAAGATATACTTTTCCTTATGGGCTATGGAATATTCCTGACTGCATTTGCATCAGCGGCAGCACGCGGAGAACTGAGATTCTATTTCATAATCGGAAACTCATTAGGATTTATTGTATATCTTCTGACCATCGGAAGCCTCATAACGCGTATCCTGAAAAAAATACTGAATTTAATAAAAATAATAGTCGGCATAATATTCAAGCCATTTAAAAGGATATATGTGAAATTTGTGGGAGATTCCAAAAATAAAGTTAAAAACATTAAAAATAGTGGAATTGACTTGCAAAATGATGCTGAAATGTAGTATAATATAATGAAATAATGAACAGGGGAATGAGATTGTCTTGCCGGAAAAAAAGAGAAAAAAATCAAAGACAAATCAGCATAAAGGCAGAAAAAAAAGAAAAAACAAAAAAGGTCTTTTTAACCGCGGTCTCTTCAAAATCGCGGCAGCAGTGGCAGTCATCGGCTGCGCAGTGGTAATCATTACCACAGAAGGCGAATGCATGGACAAGGAAAAGGAACTGGCTGAGCTTCAGGCTAAAATAGACTCATATAACCTTGAAAATGCTGAATTGCAGAGAACTCTTGACAGCAATGACCTCTCGGAATATATGGAACGCATAGCCCTTGAGGAACGAGGGTATGCCTATCCTGACGAACGCAGATTCTATGATACATCAAGGGATTAATAACGCGCTGACGCTTTTTTCGGGAGTCCGTGCTATATCCGTATATTCCCGAATATTGTCAGTATAAATCAGACTATATTTTTATAAGGAGTTTTAAATACATATGCAGCAGCTGGAAATTGGAAAAATCTACACAGGCAAGGTCAAGGGAATCGCTCAGTATGGTGCGTTTATTGATATTGACGGCGGCGGAACGGGAATGGTGCATATTTCCGAAATTGTCAACACTTTCGTCAATGAAATACGCGACCATCTCACAGAAGGACAGGAAGTCCGCGTCAAAGTCATCGGCATAAATGAACAGGGTAAGGTTAGTCTGTCCATAAAAAAAGCCTCCGACGATAACGGCGAAAAAGAAAAAAGACCGTTCAGACGCGACGGCGGCAAAGAAAGAGAACGCCGTAAACCTAACATATATGAACCAAAACGTTCTATTCCACAGTCAGAAATGACGTTTGAGGATATGATGTCGCATTTCAAACAGTCAAGCGAGGAGAAAATCGGCGACCTCAAGAGAAACAATGACCGCAAGAACGGCGCAAGAAGAAAATAATCGAATTAAAAAATAATGAAATCTGCACCTGTGTTTCCGGTATATTCTGCCGGAAATACGGGTGTATTGCTTTGTATATGCCGATATGCTGTTTTTTGTGCATTACGCCGGTTTTCAGCGTATAATCCTTTAATTCATCTGTTTTTCTATTGACATAATTTTCCGCGTTTGGTATAATTGTTTTATGTGTACTAAGAATCTGTGATTATCAGAATAATCATAGATTCCGAAAGGGTTAATTTTATGAAAAAAGATAAATTCAAAAGGCTCATTTCCTTGGCACTTGCTTTAATTATGCTTGCTGTGCTTACCGGAAGCTTTGCCTTAATCTGGTACATCTACTACAGCGAAACAATCGTACTCCCCTACTACCGACGCGGAAACTGGGTTCTTATCGGTATCTACTGCGTTCTTGTGTGGATATTCTTCAAAGCATACGGCGGATTCAAACTGGGTTATCTCAAAAAAACAGATATGCTCTATTCTCAGCTTATCTCAATGGTATGTGTAAATTTTATAACGTATTTTCTTATAAGCCTTATCGGCAGAGATTTTATGAAACCGTTTCCCATAGTCGTGCTTACAATGGCAGACTTCGGATTTCTCGCCCTGTGGACGCTTGCAACGAGCAGAATAAATTTTCTCATATATCCTCCGCGACGGCTGATAATACTATACGGCAGTCATCAGGCAGCTTCACTTGTGCAGAAAATGAGCAGTCGTGTGGACAAGTATATGATATGCGAATCAATAAGCATAAACGAAGAACCTGAAAAGGTACGGGAACTTATCCTGAAGTATGAGGGCGTAATTATCTGTGATGTACCGTCGGATATGCGGAATAAATATGTAAAATTCTGTTATAAAAATTCCATAAGGGCGTATATTGCACCTAAAATCTCCGATATTATCATAAGAGGTGCAGACGATATACGGCTTTTTGATACTCCACTGCTTCTAAGCCGGAATTATGGTCTTGACTTTGAACAGCGGATTCTGAAACGCATATTTGATATTGTTTTTTCACTGATACTGCTGATACTTCTGTCGCCGATAATGGCAGTCACCGCAATCGCAATAAAAATCACGGACGGAGGACCTGTATTCTTCAAACAGAAACGCCTTACCATAAATGGCAGAGAATTTGAAATATACAAGTTCCGCAGCATGATTGTGAACGCCGAAAAAAAAGGCGGTGTGCAGCTCGCCTCCGAGCACGACCCACGTATAACGCCAGTAGGCAGATTTATCCGCAAAGTGCGGCTGGACGAAGTTCCGCAGATACTGAATATCCTGAAAGGTGAAATGTCAGTAGTCGGTCCGAGACCTGAACGTCCAGAACTTTCCGAGGAATACAAAAAGTCAATGCCGGAATTTGAATACCGCCTCAAAGTAAAAGCAGGTCTTACAGGCTATGCGCAGGTAACCGGAGTATACGATACAACACCATATGACAAGCTGAAAATGGATTTGATGTATATTGAGAACTATTCTTTCCGCATGGATTTGCAGATAATACTCATGACTATAAAAATAATGCTGTTTCCGCCAAAAAGCAACGAAGCGGAACATATCGGCGCAGCAAATATAATTTCACAGAATAATGGAAAAGAGGATAAAAAATGAAAGTAACAGCAGTAATAATGGCTGGCGGACGAGGTGAAAGATTCTGGCCAAAAAGCCGGACATCACGACCGAAACAGTTTCTCTCACTTACAGCCGACGGCGAAACAATGATTCAGAAAACCGTAAAACGGCTTCTGCCCATTGTCGATGCCGACGATATTTATATTGCAACAAATGAAATGTACCGTACGCTGGCGAAAAATCAGCTTCCCGATATTCCGCCGGAGAATATTCTATGCGAACCGGCAGCAAGAAATACTGCTCCGTGCATTGCTCTTGCAGCAGCCGTCATCGGCAGAAAATATGATGATGCAGTAATGCTGGTTCTCCCATCAGACCATCTTATCGGAATTGAATCCCTGTACATTGATACGCTGAAAAAAGCAGTTTCAACAGCTGAACAGGGAAAAAATCTTGTGACAATCGGAATCACGCCGACATATCCGGAAACAGGATACGGATATATCAACTTCGGCGGTGAAAAGAACGGTGCATATTCCGTTGAACGCTTTGTTGAAAAGCCCAACCTTCCCATAGCTGAAAAATATCTTGAATCAGGAAAATATCTCTGGAACAGCGGTATGTTTATCTGGAAAATTTCAAGCATCATGGAAAATATCCGTCAGTTTATGCCGGAAGTCCATTCCGGTGCAGTGAAAATAGGCGAAGCATTCGGCAATCCTGAATTTCCGGAAGTCCTTGAACGTGAATTTACTGCTATGCCCAGTGAATCAGTGGATTTCGGAATCATGGAAAAGGCATCTGATATATATACTATTCCCGGAAGCTTTGGCTGGGACGATGTGGGCAGCTGGCTTGCCGTTGAGCGTATAAACGATACAGACGAAAATAATAACTATACTGAGGGAAACGTGCTTATGACAAATACACGGAATACCACGATATGCGCCGGAAAACGCCTTGTCGCCACTGTAGGCGCAGAAGATATTATAATCGTTGATACAGACGATGCAGTTCTTGTATGTGCAAAGAACAGCACTCAGGACGTAAAGAAAATAATCACACAGCTTAAATCACAGAACAGAACGGAACTTATATGAGGGGGACTTTTTATGAAAAACGCACTGATTACAGGAATCACAGGACAGGACGGCTCATATCTTGCGGAGCTTCTTCTGGAAAAGGGCTATAATGTTTATGGTATATGGCGCAGAAAAGCTAACGTTGATTATGGAAATATCGCTCACCTGAAAGACAGAATAACCCTGATATATGCGGATATGACAGACATTGTGTCACTTGTTTCAGCTATGAGAATCTCACAGGCTGATGAGGTGTATAATCTTGCGGCACAGTCATTCGTCTCCACAAGCTGGGATACTCCTATAGGAACGGCTGATATAAATGCTGTCGGCGTTACAAATATGCTTGAGGCTGTACGGACAATAAAGCCGGAAGCACGGTTCTATCAGGCATCAACATCTGAAATGTTCGGTCTTGTTCAGGAAACTCCTCAGACCGAAAAAACACCGTTCTATCCGCGGAGTCCCTACGGAGTTGCAAAGCTGTACGGTCACTGGATTACTAAAAATTACCGCGAAAGCTACAATATGTTCGCCTGCTCCGGAATCCTGTTCAACCATGAAAGCGAACGCCGCGGAATAGAATTTGTTACACGGAAAATTACCGATGCTGTGGCAAGAATAAAGCTTGGATTGCAGGATTATGTCGAACTCGGCAATATGGATTCAAAGCGCGACTGGGGACACTCAAAGGATTACGTCCGCGCTATGTGGCTCATGCTCCAGCAGGATAAGCCGGACGATTATGTAATCGCAACAAATGAAACTCGGACAGTTCGAGAATTTGTTGAGACTGCATTCTCACACGCCAGAATTGATATTGAATGGCATGGCAAGGGCGTTGACGAAACCGGCATTGACAAAGCTACAGGAAAGACTATTGTCAGGATAAATAAAAAATTCTTCCGTCCGGCTGAAGTCGATGTGCTTTTAGGAAATCCTGAAAAGGCTGAAAAAATTCTGGGTTGGAAACGTGAAATTTCATTCTCGGAACTTGTTGAACGCATGGTAAAAAATGATATGGAACTTGTTAAAAAGGAAATCAGGATAAAAGAGATTTCAGGCTGATTTCAGGGGTTATCGGGGATTATGAAAAAATTTTTACAGAATTTATGGTTTTATGCGATAAAACTTCCTGTTATGGCAGTGATATTATTTATAATATCTGCATGGAAAGCATGGCTTTTCGCAATAGCAATGCTTTCACTGCTGCTTTTCGTGGCATTTACAGAAAATCGTATGATATTGATGGTATCTCTTACTTTAATTTCTGCAATACCGTTATGTTACTATATAAAAAATATGATATGCCTGATTAAATTCACACGTCACGGCATAAAAACACAAGGTACAATATGGGTTGTAAATCCTCTGCGCAGAGGTTCAGCAGGATATGTTCAGGTACATTTTACAGACGAAAACGGTACTGAATACGCACTGAAAATATATAACTGGCTGATATTTCCGTCAATGGTAATCAATAAAGAAATTTCTGTCATATACGATAAAAGCAATCCTGAAAATGCCTGTTTATCGGCAAAATCAGTCATAGAAAACGTCATATCGGCTATATTGTCAATGTGTCTGTTTGTACCGTTTCTGATAATGCTGATAAAGGTGACTGGATTATGAAAAAGATAATTGATATAAGGGAATTTATCTATGGAAAATACAATACTCCGCACATCTTTCTTGGGGTACAAAAAAGAAGATGTGCTTAACTGCATTGATAAACTGAATCTGATTGTTTCAGCATATGAAACAGGAAATATATCTAAAGAATACGCCGAAAACATAGTAAACATAATAATGTTAATCGGTATGCACACAGCTTTTAACGGATTCAACAAGCATGATACGGATAAATATCTCAGTGAACTTATAGGCAGAATAACAAATAAGGAATACAATCAGAAATATAAGCCCGATTATATAACTCCGGCAAAACAATTTTCTAAAGATACATGGAAGGTACTGCTTGCAATATTTATTGTTACAGCTTCGGCTTTATATGTACTTATTTTTGACGGCAGTGAAATGCCATTTGTGGTAAGTTTCATGGCTTCTATCATTATTCTTACATTAAAAGCTGTTAAATCATGGGTAAATACGATAAAAGATTATATCAATCTGAAAAAATCGGATACTATTCCTAATAAAGACAAGAAAAAAGAAATATTAAGAACAGGAATCATAATACAAACAGCAATACTTGCTTTTGCAGTATGGTTTCTTGGCGGACTTATATATGCAATGTTCGGAGGATATATGAAAATGTAAGATACTGAACAGGCTCTAATATTGGAGGTAACTAATTGAATATATCATTTGACGCGCTTCCGCTTATAAGTGGAAGCATGACCGGCATAGGCTGGTGTGAAGCCGGTCAGACTATGGCTATGGCTCGTATACACCCGGAAAATAACTATTATTACAGCTTTTTCTCCCGCAAAGCAAGCGAGGATTATATAAAAATCGGACGTATGCAGCAGTTCATGCAGGATATAAAGCCGAAAGCCGCACATTTTTCGGGTCTTGCATACCGGACGGTAAGCAATTTTATCCCCGTGCCGTATAAGCTTTTTTTCGGCAAAGATATTGACATCACGCATTTTTTCAACTATATCGCACCGCCCGGAGTACACGGAAAAACGGTAATCACGGTTCATGATATGGTGTACAAGGCTTTTCCGGAAACCGTAAGAAGCCGTACTAAAATGATGCTGAATACCGGATTGAAACGCTCCATGAAGCAGGCAGATATTATCGTTACGGATTCGGAATTTTCAAAATCTGAAATAATAAAATATTTTCCGCAGCATCAGGATAAAATAAGAGTGATACTGTGCGGTGTGGATTTGCAGAAATTCAGACCGTGCAGTAATCCCGAACGCATACCGGAGGTAAAGAAATCTCTCGGTATTGAGGGTGAATACTTCTTGTACTTAGGCACTATCGAGCCGCGTAAGAATCTTGAACGTCTTATATCGGCATATCATATTTTCACACAGCATATAAAAGATGCTCCGAAGCTTGTGCTTGCTGGCGGAAAAGGCTGGCTGTATGACAGCATTTTCCAGAAAGTAACAGATTTGAAGCTGACGGGCAAAGTAATTTTCACGAAATATGTCCCATCTGAGGATATGAATCCGCTTATGTGCGGTGCTATAGCGTTCGTGTTTCCGTCAATATACGAGGGATTCGGTATGCCGCCTCTTGAAGCAATGGCTTGCGGAGTTCCGGTTCTTGCATCTGATGCGGCATCTCTGCCGGAAGTTACCGGCGATTGTGCAGTGATTTGCGATGCCTATTCCGAAGAAAGCATAGCAGACGGTCTGAACAGACTGTATTCAGATACAGAACTCCGCGCCGAACTCAGCCGCCGAGGAATTGAACGCGCACGGAATTTTACATGGGAAAATTCCGCGGAACAGCTCTACAGAGTATATAAGGAACTGGTAAAATGAGAAAAATTAAAAAATCAGAAAAATTGAAAATCTTAGAAGTGAACAAAGCATATTTTCCTCATACCGGCGGAATTGAAACTCTTGTAAAGCAGTATTCAGAAGAACTCCCGAAATGCGGTGCAATCGTAAGAACGCTGGTATGCCGCGATAATTTCGGCGGTACGTCCCATGAAAGAATCAACAGAGTACGCGTTACACGTTCAGGAAGCTTCGGTACATTTTTTTCATGTCCGCTGTCACTTTCATTTATTCTGCATTTCCGGAAACTGGCAGCATCAGCAGATGTTGTGCATATAAATGTTCCATTTCCGCTGGCTGATGTGGCTCTGCTGCTTTCGGGATATAAGGGAAAAGTCGCGGTTTCATGGCATAGCGACATCGTAAAACAGAAAAAATTAATGGTTCTGTACAGACCGTTCATGAAATATCTCCTTAACCGTGCCGATGTGATATTTACAGCAACCGAAGGTCATATAAACGGTTCAGACTTTCTGCCGGAATACAGGGAAAAATGCCGCATACTCCCCTACGGAATAACAATCAACGACTATCTCAATATACAGCGCGTTCCGTTTCTTACAAAAAAACTCACCGACCGTAAAAATATCAAAATATTTTTTACAGGACGGCTTGTGTATTACAAAGGCGTTGATGTTCTAATAAAGGCATTTTCAAAGGTGCATAACTGTGAACTTTTTATTGCTGGTACAGGCGAACTTGAACCAGAACTGAAAGCTTATGCCAAATCCCTCGGACTTGAAAAATATGTCCATTTTCTTGGATTTCTCCCCGATAGTCAGCTTAAACAGGCATATGCCGACTGCGATATTTTCGTTCTGCCCTCAACAGCAAAAAGCGAAGCCTTCGGAATCGTTCAGCTTGAAGCAATGGTTTACGGAAAACCTGTTGTGAATACATCACTGCCATCAGGAGTTCCGTATGTAAGTATACATGGTGAAACCGGTCTTACAGTTCCTTCTGCCGATTCAGATGCACTTGCGGAATCTCTCAATCTTCTTGCATCAGACGGCAGACTCAGGGAAAAACTGGGAAAAAATGCCGCTGAACGAACAGCTGAATATTTTAATGAAAAAGACGTTATCCAAAAATTATACAGCTATCTTAGAGAGGTGATGCAAAAATGAAATCCCTGATAATCGGCGGAGGCGGATTTGTTGGCGGCTATCTCATACGCGAGCTTGCCGCGCACGGATATGAAGTCCACGCAACACATCTTCCGGCTGAAAATATTTCAGCCTGCTGTGAAAAGCACGTTCTCAATATACTTGAAAAAGACGATATATCGGCTCTTATCAACAGCGTTTCTCCTGATGTGATATATCATCTTGCCGCTCAGAGTTCAGTCTCGGTATCATGGAAGAATCCGCAGATGACAGCAGAAATAAACGTCATCGGCGCAATAAATATACTTGAAGCTTTACGAGAATCCACAGAAAAAAAACGACTGATAGTCATAGGTTCAGGAGAAGAATACGGCTATATCCGCAACGGAGCGTGTCCTCTCAAAGAATCAGAACCCCTTAATCCCGGAAATATCTATGCCGCAACAAAAGCGTGTCAAGAAATGCTCAGCAGAATTTATTCCCGTGCATACGACATGGATATTGTTATGGTAAGAGCTTTCAACCATTCCGGTCCAGAGCAAAGTCCGGTATTTGTTATTTCTGATTTCTGCAAACAGATTGCTGAAATAGAAAAAGGAATAAAACCGCCGGAAATAAGCGTGGGGAATCTTTCAGCAATGCGTGATTTCACTGATGTACGCGATGTGGTACGGGCATACCGGCTTCTTGCAGCAACCGGAAAAAGCGGCAGCACATATAATGTAGGACGAGGACAAGCTGTAAGTATACAGTATATTCTTGATACTGCGCTTTCACTGTCGTCTGCTGTAATTACGGTGAAAACAGATACCTCACGTCTCCGCACATCTGATATACCAATTATTGAACCGGATATAACGGAAATACACAACGATACCGGCTGGACTGCTGAAATATCAGTCGTACAGACAATCAAAGATACGCTTAACTACTGGCGAAATAATCTGAAAGTGAGATGATTTTAATATGGATATGAAACTGACAAATGAAAAAATGAGGACGTTTGACGGTCATGAAAAAATAGGAGTATTCAAATCCGGAGAAAAACTCACGGACTTTGGCGAAAAGCAGAACGCTGCAAATGAAATTCTTGCCGCCAATATAAATGACCTGATTAAACGTGTATGCGCTCTTGAAGATAAATCTGAACGCTATGAGGAAGTAATCAAAAAAATAGCCGCAGAACTTTCAGCTCTGAAGAAAGATGTTGACCGTCTTAGACTTTCTGATAAACTTAATTCCGGAGCTATAGAACGCATAAACCGCGCTGTGATGCTTGCTGACTCTGTTTCAGAATCAGAAAAGGAGTAACTGACAATGATATTATTTTTGACAGACGCAGTATTTTTTGCTGCATATACAATTCTGCTGTGGCTGATATTCTCAGCAGAAAAAAACAGTTTTATTGAAAAACATCGAAAAAAAATTCTGATAACAGCATATACCATAAATATTATCAGTGCCATAACAAGTATTATTGATATTTCAGGAATCATTCATCTGAAAGGATATTCCGGACTGTCTGTATTCTTGCTTATCTATGGCATAATCACTGCACTGCTTATGCAGTTCAGGGAAAAAGCCGCAGGACACAGCATATTTTTCAGATATGCTTCGAGAATACTTTCGGTATGCCTTTTTGCCGAACTTTTCATATTCAATTTCGGTTCGGCACATCTTCTTGCAGGCAGCTATGAGCAAAAGGAACTTGACCTTTCAACGGCAGTTTCGAGTAACTTTGACTTCAGTTCGCATCAGAATATATCTGCCGGAAACACATCATTTGAATTCCGGAATATAAATATGCCTGTGGGAACTGTAGAATTTCAGGTTGAATCATCATCAAATCCGTCTGTATATGTAAGCATTGATATGTCAGATGATACCTATTCCACAAGATACCGCGGCGGAATCGCATCAGCAGAAATAATAAAGGACAACGAAAGAAGTAAATTTGCCGTATGTAATTTTTCCGGCAACGTTCATGACATAAAATTCAATTTCCAATCACACGACAATGAGTATATCACAATAAGCGGAATAACGCTTAATTCACCTGCTCCGCTCAGATTTTCATTTGTACGATTCTTTATTCTTTTTGCAGCAGGAATGATATTCTATTTTCTTACTGCATCGCCTGTTTTCCGGAGAAGCTTTGCCGACAGCAGAAAAGCCGTTATATACACTTCCTGGCTCTTTACAGCACTCCTCGTAGCCGTTTCACTTCTTATTCTTAACAGCGGGCGTTATAATGACCCAAATCACAGCATAGCTGCTGACTTTCATTCCAAAAGCGGAAATCAGATAAGCAAGGAAATTGTTGATGCTTTTGAAGCAGGCTCTGTTGAAATTTCAGGCGGAAATGAAGAGCAGATGTCGCAGATTGACAATCCATATGACGGCAGTCAGCTTGAGGATGCAATGGATAACGGCATAATTTCATACTATATGTGGGATCATCTTTTCTACAACGGCAAGTATTATTCATATTATGGAATCGGACCAGTACTTGTAATTTTCCTGCCGTATCACATGATTACAGGATATTATTTTCCGTGCTCATGGGCAGTATGGCTGTTTTCAGCCGGAGGAATACTGTTCCTCACTGCGTTATATCTTTCATTCATGAAACGCTTTTTCAGCCGGATACGTTCATCGCTTGTACTGTCGGGACTTGCTCTTGTACAGCTTGTCACCGGAATATATTTCTGTCTTTATATGCCGAATTTCTACGAAATCGCACAGTCATCAGGATTTTTCTTTGTAACCGGCGGAGCGTATTTCCTCATAACATCAAATGTCATCAGTGAGGGAAAAATATCAAATCTCCGCATATGCCTTTCGTCTGTATTTCTCAGTTTCGGAGTGCTTTGCCGTCCAACCCTTGCGGTATACTGCCTTGCAGCTCTCCTGTTTATAGGAGCAGGCTTTGTAAAGAACCGCAAGCTTCCGGCAGCAGAGGGGAAAAAGAACAGAAAGAACATTCTGTTTCTTCTCAGTGCTATGATTCCCTTTGTTGTCATAGGTCTTGTTCAGATGATTTACAACTATGTGAGATTCGGCTCGGTATTTGACTTCGGTATTCAGTATTCGCTTACAATAAACGATTTCACGAATGCGGAATTTCATACCAAATTCGCGGTAATCGGGTTCATTAACTATCTTTTCAAGCTTCCTGAATTCAGCGCGAAATTTCCATTTATCCACACAGGCTGGGCAGATACATTCTATCCTAACGGCTATTATTTCGTCGCCACCGGTTCAACACTGGGACTTCTCTGGAAAGCCCTGCCGGTTCTTTCATACGGCTGGTCGCTGAGAGCATACAGACAGAGCGAAAGCAGCAGCAAACGCCTCTATGCCGTACTTCTGACTGCTGTGTGCATTATCTGTCCGTTTATTATTATCTTCTCAATCTGGGAAAGCGGCTATGGCACAAGATACTGTGTTGACTTTGCATGGCAGATTGTCATAGGCGCACTTGTAATTGCATTTACAGTCTACAGCGGACGGAATGAGGAAACAAAAAATCATCTCAACAAAATAATGGCAGTAAGTACTTTCATATGCATACTTCTCAGTTTCGCCCACACATTCAGCTATGTTAACCCGTTTAACAACTGGTCTCAGGAATGGGTTACCGAACTGATGTCTTTCCGCAGACTTTTTGAATTCTGGAGATAATAAGAATAGAATATGCTTTATTTTTTAAATAACTTAAACAATGTTAAACTCTTGACAAACTTTAAATTTTGGTGTATTATATAATTATCGACAAATACAGCTTAAACGGAGATTCAGGCGCATTTGCTGTCTCCGTTTTTCTGCATTTGATGATGCCTGTATATATAAGTTCTCAGGTCGTGTCAACACGCCCTGAAATTCCAGACAGAAGGAAGGTGTTGTTATGGACGGTCTTTCTGAAAGACTTATGGAAGAAATGGAAAACAAAACCGCATTTACTATCCCATTGTTCGGAGGAATCCCCGTTCCCGATTCATGCGTCGTGACATGGATAATCATGGGCGTGCTTGTCGTACTCTCAATTATTCTTACTCATAACATGAAAAAAGTTCCCACGGGCAAGCAGTGCCTGCTGGAAATAGGTATGGAATGGATGAATAAATTTTTCCTCGATGCTCTCGGTCCTAAAGGAAAAAAATATCTGCCGGTTCTCGAAACTTTTCTGATTTATATCGGATTCTCAAATATAATCGGTATTTTCGGATTCGTTCCGCCGACTAAGGA
>CAMWRC010000007.1 GCA_947176565.1 uncultured Ruminococcus sp. | reverse complement strand
CTTTTTTCCATTTTTTAAAATCCTCGCTTATTTTGAAAATATATCACGCTGTTCTACGGCGAGCCTGTAGCAGCGTTCATTTTCGGGGTGTCCGGCATGACCTTTCACCCAGTTAAACTGGACATCATGTTTTTCAAGAAGGGGCAGGAGTTTTTCCCATAAATCCACATTGAGGGCAGGTTTGCCGTCGGATTTTTTCCAGTTCTTTTTTTTCCATGAGTAAACCCATTTTTTTGTAATGCTGTCAACAACATATTTGCTGTCTGTAGTCAGGATAACGCGGCAGGGTTCTTTGAGGGCGGAAAGACCGGCAATAACGCCCATAAGCTCCATACGGTTGTTTGTAGTATACGATTCACCGCCGGAAAGTTCCTTTTCAAACGAACCGAAGCGGAGGATAGTACCGTAACCGCCTGCGCCAGGATTTCCACTGCATGCACCGTCGGAAAAAATTTCAACAGTTTTCAAATATATTCTCCTTTTTAATTGATAGCAATTCACAATATAATTATACCCTTAGAAGTGCTGGAATATTGTAAATGTTTCCCAATGGAAACTAAAATTTTGTTATTCAATACTAACCAAATCTGCATTCGGATAATAATGAGCAAGAATCTGTTTCCAGTTTTTACCCTCAAGAGCCATAGAATTTGCGCCGTACTGGGACATTCCGACACCGTGCCCGAATCCGTGAGTTGTAAATACAACATCACTGCCATCAAAACTTATTTCAAAATCGGCGGAGCGCAGACCGAATGCGTCACGTATTTCAGAACCTGTAACCGTGATATCGCCGGCTTTTGCGGTGAGAACTGTTCCGGAATCTGAAACATCAATAATTTCAATCCATTTATGGGGGTCATCTTCAAGATTAATGCCCTCGAAAACTTTTTCCAGTCTGCTTTTGAAGAAGCTTTCAGTAATTTTTACCTCATCTGTATATCTTGGAGCTGAAATATCGCTTTTGCTGTCTACAGGAATTAGATAATCCACAGCAGTTCCCCAGACATTTTCTGCGCTTTCGGTAATACCGGAGGACATGGAATGGAAAGCGGCGATAATCGGCTCATCGTCGTATAAAAGTATATAATCGAGGACATCATCAACAGCTGATGATATTTTTTCATAGTGAGTACGATAATTATCCCCGAAATACTGGCGTATCTGTTCATTTGTAAAGAATGCCTGATATTTGTTAGGGTCGTCGGAGAAATCAGCATTTCCGAGTGTGGAATCAGGATTTTCATTCTGAATATTCCGCTGACGTTCCGCGTATGTATGAGCGGCTACAGCCTGTGCTTTCAGGGCTTCGGGTTCAAAAGATGCCGGCATTTCGGCGGCAACAGCTCCGATAACGTAATCGCGTACAGAAATTTCATTTATCTGACCGGTTGCGCAATCAAGAACAAGATACGGCTTGTCTGATGATTCTTTAAAAACAAATTCCTTGAGAGTAATATTTTCGGAATCAGATGTGGAATCAGATATAGAATCAGATGCGGAAACAGGCGAACCGGATTCAGGAGCAATAAGCACGGGAACAGCCGGAACAGCTGTAGCTGCGGCAAGAAAAACAGCAAATGATACAAAAGATTTCATAGTACCTCCGATATAATTAATAAATAAAATTATAATAATTTTTGTTTTTAAAACATATCCGGAACAAATCCAAATTTCACTGTATTATCACATAACATTCACATTTATCACAGAAATGCGATTGACATAGGGCTGAATATGGTGTATAATTATTACTGAACTAAAATTAGGAGTGATTTTTATGTCGTCAATGAATATCAATATTAAAAATTTATGCAGAGAACTTGCAGAAAAGAACGCTATCGCACCAAGACTATATGAAAAATATCACGTAAAACGTGGACTCCGGAACAGTGACGGTACAGGTGTTGTTGCAGGTATTACAAATATATGCAACGTACACGGATATGTGCTGAATGAGGGAGAAGTCGAACCGATTCCAGGTGAGCTTATCTACCGCGGATATAATATAAACGACATCGTGAACAACGTTGAAGCTGAGGACAGATTCGGCTTCGAGGAAACCGTATATCTTCTTATGATGGGAAAACTTCCGACAAGAGATGAACTTGAATCATTCAATACGATACTTTCTCTTGGACGCGACCTGCCGTCGGGATTTGTTGAGGATATGATACTTAAAGCTCCGTCAAAGAATATTATGAACAAGCTTTCACGTTCAGTGCTTGCACTTTATTCATATGACGAGGAATGTGAAAACAAATCGCTTGAAAATGAAATGAGAATCGCAATAAGTCTCCTGTCAAAGCTTCCGGTTATAATGTCAAATGCGTATCAGGTAAAACGCCGTGTATTTGATAATCAGAGCATGATTATGCACCCAATAAATTATGAGGAAAACACAGCGCAGACTATACTTTCCCTTTTACGTCCGGACAGGCATTACACAAAAGAAGAAGCACAGATGCTTGACTGTCTGCTTATGCTTCAGGCTGAACACGGAGGCGGAAACAATTCCACATTTACGTGCAGAGTACTTACTTCATCAGGAACAGATCCGTATTCCGCATATTCATCGGCAATATGCGCTCTTAAAGGTTCACGCCACGGCGGAGCTAATATACAGGTTATAAATATGCTGGATAATTTCAAAGCCAACATAAAAAACTGGGAGAACGAGGGCGAAGTAGCTGATTATATGCGCCGTACAATACGCAGGGAAACAAATGATAAATCCGGTCTTATATACGGAATGGGACACGCTGTATATACAATTTCCGACCCGCGTGCTGTAATCCTGAAAAAGAAAGCTTTTGAACTTGCAAAAGGAAAGGATATAGAGGCGGAATTTAGGCTTCTGGAAACAGTGGAACGGCTTACTCCTGAAATATTCAGGGAGATAAAAGGAAGCGAAAAGTGTATGTGTGCCAATGTCGATATGTATTCCGGTCTGGTTTACCGTATGCTTGGGATTCCGGACGAACTTTTCACTCCTCTTTTTGCGGTTGCAAGAATGGCAGGCTGGTCAGCTCACCGTATGGAGGAAGTGATTACCGGTAACAGAATAATCCGTCCGGCATACAAGGCAGTCGCAAAACATCTTGAATATGTAAAGATTGACAGCAGGAATAATGGATAAAACAAATAAAAAATCTCTGTATTTTCTTTCTGGAAAGTTTCTTAAGATTACCGCAGTCTGCTCAGCGGTACTGTTTCCGCTGACAGGCTGTACATTCGGAGCAAATATAGATATGCTCATGACTCCGCCTAAACTTAGTATTGAACAGGAACAGATATATAGTGCGCTGACAGATGCTGCCGGAGAATCCGTAAGCCTGAAATATCCCAAATCCGGAAAATATCTGTCGGCATTCATAGTTGAGGATATAGACGGAGACAGTCAGAATGAAGCTGTTGTATTCTATGAGAAAAAAGGTCTTGCAGTTACAGAAAATACGCTCAGAATAAATATTCTGGACAGGAGTGACAGCGGAAAATGGCGTTCCGTCTATGATATGGCGGCTGAGGGAACTGAAATAGAAAGGGTAATGATTTCACGGCTTGGCGAAAATGAGAGAGTGAATCTCATAATAGGAACAAGCTTTGTGAATCGTCTTGAGAAAACGGCGACAGTTTATAGTTACAATAATGGCATACTGGAACACACTTTTTCGGAATCGTATTCATTTCTTGATGTCACTGACCTTGATACTGACGGTAAAAATGAATTTCTGCTTCTGAAAGGTGCTTCAGGCGATACAAATGCTTCCGCGCAGGCATATAAGCTTGACGAGGACGGCAGATACAACAAATACACAGTTGACCTCAGCTATAATTTTCCGGAGTTTGACAGCGTGCGCTATGGCAGTATCAACGGAATAAACGGGCTTTATATAGATGCAGTTTCCGGAAACGGACATATACAGACCGATGTGGTCTATATGGACGGCGACGGTATGAAGCGGCTTTTTGCAGATTCCGGAGAGTCCAGCGAAACGCTCAGACCCGCAGGATTCAGCACCTACGACGTGGACGGAGACGGAACGCTTGAAATTCCGGTACAGACGATAGCTCTCGGCTATGAGGAAATGCCGGAGGGAGAACAGCTATGGCTTACTGACTGGACAACAATAACGGAAAAGGGCAGAGGCGAAAGAAAATATACTTCATATTACAGCGCGGGCGACGGATATGTATTTATCTTTCCGGAAAAATGGCAGAATAAGGTTACTGTCCGCCGTGATGCTATAAATGATGAAATAGTGATATGCACATATGATAATGAAAAAATGGGACAGGAGCTTCTGAGGATATACTGTGCTGATGACGATGCTTCTCTTGAGGACAGAACAGCTTCCGGATATATGCTGCTGAGAACAAGAGGAGAATCGGCATATCTTGCATATGTTCCGCAGAATGACAGCGGCGATGGATTAAGTATAACCCAGTCAGAAGCCGCGATATGCTTTACAGCGCTGCCGCTCTGAACCGGCAGGAGGGATTTTTTATGAAAAGAATACTGATTTGCGAGGACGAAGATACAATAAGAGAATTTGTGGTTATAAATCTGAAACGTGCAGGCTATGATGTCGTAGATGTAAACTGTGGTGAGGCTGCATTGAAAACCTTTGAAACCGAACACGGCAATTTTGATATAGTTCTGCTGGATATAATGATGCCCGGAATCGACGGATTCACGGTATGCAAGAAAATCCGCGAAAAAAGTTCTACTATCGGGATAATCATGCTTACTGCACGTACTCAGGAAATGGACAAGGTGAGCGGACTTATGATAGGCGCGGATGATTATATCACAAAGCCGTTTTCGCCGTCGGAGCTTACAGCAAGAGTTGATGCAATATACCGCCGTGTATGCATGAGTTTTATCAAGAACGAAAAGCTTTCCGTTATAGAAAGCGGTCCGTTCGTGCTGAATCTTAAAAGCCGTACCGTAACGAAAAACGGTTCTCCGATAGAACTTACGCAGGTGGAATATCAGATACTTGAATATTTCATGAATAACAAGAATACTGCTCTTGACAGAGCAAGCATACTGAATCATATATGGGGCGAAAGCTATTACGGAGACGACAAGATAGTTGATGTCAATATAAGACGTATACGCATGAAAATCGAGGAAGAACCATCAAGCCCGAAGTATATTATAACAATATGGGGATACGGCTATAAATGGAATGATATGCAGTAATGGCACGTAAAAGTATTACAAAACGCTGGATATTCAATAATCTGGGAGTTATCGTTCTTGCACTGATAGTTATTGCACTTGTGATAATCTATGCCATACAGAGTTATTATTATAATTCGGCAAAACAGTATCTTGTGTCGAAAATAAACGCGGTCACAAGTGTACTGAGTATACATTCTCAGGACAGTTCGACGAATTTTTCAGCTGAAGTCCGCAATATGCTTGAAACCTTCAATGAGAAAGACAAAATTGAACTCATGGCGATAAATTCAAAAGGGCGCATAGCCCTTACATCTTCAGGATTTTCGCCGGAAGATGATTCATTTATGCCGGATTATGATGACGCTATGGAATCAGGTGAGGGCAGTTATATCGGCAGACTTGCCGGCGGAGAAAAAATACTTGCGGTATCTGTTCCGCTGTCGTCGTTCAACAACGAGTACAGCTCAGTCCGTATGGTGACATCACTCACAGCGATAGACAACACTATCAAGGGATATATATTATTCGTGACGGCTGTATGTACGGCGATAATATTGATAATAGTGATAATGGGATTATATTTTGCCGGTTCGATAGTAAAACCAATCCGGCAGATAAGCAATATAACCCGTAAATTTGCAATGGGTGATTTTTCCGTCCGTATCGAGAACAATACAGAAGATGAAATCGGCGAACTTTGTACAGCGATAAATCATATGGCAGATGAATTATCATCAGCTGAGGCAATGAAGAATGAGTTTATTTCGTCAGTTTCACATGAATTGAGAACGCCTCTTACAGCAATAAAAGGCTGGGCGGAAACGCTTATGGTTGACGGCGGAGAAAATCCCGATACCATGAAAAAAGGCGTGGGAGTTATTGTAAACGAAACCGAAAGGCTTTCGCAGATGGTAGAGGAACTTCTTGATTTTTCACGTATGCAGAACGGACATTTCACATTGCAGAATGCCACTCTTGATATACTTGCAGAACTCGGAGATGCAGTACTTATTTACAGCGACAAGGCAAGACGTGAGAGAATTGAGATAATTTATGATGAACCGGAAATGCTTCCGTTTGTATTCGGTGACAAGAACCGTATACGTCAGGTATTTATAAATGTTATCGACAATGCGGTAAAATATTCCTCACCCGGAGATGTAGTTACAATAACTGCCTGCGAAAAGGACGGAATGATCAAAGTTTCCGTGGCAGATACAGGCTGCGGAATCAAGGAATCAGATTTAGCAAAAGTAAAGACTAAATTTTATAAGGCAAATCATACGCGGCGCGGTTCTGGAATCGGACTTGCAGTTGCCGATGAGATAATCGCCATGCACGGAGGAAAACTTGACATATTGAGTCAGGGTGAGGGACTTGGAACAACAGTTACAATCACTCTTCCTGCAAAAAGCAATAAATAATATTAAAAAAATCACGATATAAAAATATTACAGGAGAAATGGAATGAGCAGAAACACACCGGAATCAGGTGAAAAATTCAAGTCAAAAATCGGCGGACAGGCACTTATTGAGGGAATCATGATGCTCGGTCCGTCAAAGGGAGCAATGGCATGCCGGCTTCCGGACGGAACTGTTGATGTCGAAATATGGGAAGAAAACAGCGGAAAAAATGCTCCGTGGTACAGGAAAACGCCGTTTATACGAGGCTGTTTCAATTTTGTATCGTCTCTTGTGAAAGGCTATAAATATACTATGAAATCCGCTGAAAAACAGATGACAGAAGAAGAATCAGAAAACGGCGATGATGAGAAACTTTCAGAAAAGGCATTTGGTATCATAATGATTATTGGTTCTTTTATTGGAGTAGCCGCGGCAATGGGATTGTTTTTCTTTCTGCCGAAATTTCTGGTAGGACTTATTCCCGGCGTTTCAGGTACGGGAATACTTCGTTCCGTCATTGAGGGAATCGTGAAAATCGCGCTTTTCGTAGCTTATATGTGGGCTGTGAGTCTCACAAAAGATATAAAACGTCAGTATATGTATCACGGTGCGGAGCATAAGACAATAGCCTGCCATGAAGCGGAACTTCCGCTTACTGTTGAGAATATCAGGAAACAGTCAAGATTTCATAAACGCTGCGGAACGAGTTTTATATTCATAGTTCTGATAATCGGAATATTCGTTATGTGTTTTGTTCCGAAAGGGTTATTATGGTGGCAGCGTTCAATTATAAGTCTCTGTACGCTTCCGCTGGTAGTGAGCATATCCTATGAGTGTATACGTCTTGCCGGAACATATGACAATGTTTTTACAAAGATTCTTTCTGCTCCGGGACTTGCCATGCAGAGAATAACAACAAGAGAACCCGATGACAGCATGATTGAGATAGCAATAGCAGCCATGAAGCCATGTATACCCGAAGATAAAGAGGAAGATAAATGGTAAGCCGTCTGGAACTCTATAAAAAGTGCGTTCAGGAACTCGAAAGGAACGGGATTCCTGATGCGGAATTTGATGCGGCGTGTATTTTTCAGGAAGCACTGAACGAAAAAAATCCGCTGTTCAGACCTGATGAATCTGTAAGCCGTTCCTGCGAACTAAGGATATTCAGCGATATTGAAAAACGCTGTAAGGGAATTCCGCTGCAATATATTATAGGTGAATGGGATTTCTGGAAATATACTTTCAAAGTCGGAGAGGGAGTTCTGATTCCGCGTCCTGATACCGAAACACTGATTGAGAATGTACTGGATATAGTCAGGAAAAATAATATGAGATTCCCGAAAATTCTTGATTTATGTGCTGGAAGCGGCTGTATTGCAGTTACGCTTGATAAAGAAATCAACAGTTCTGTTGTATATGCTGTTGAAAAATCAGAAAAGGCATTTCAGTATCTTGAGGAAAATATACGGCTGAATAATTCAGACGTAAAAGCAGTAATGGCAGATGTGCTTGACATGAAAACAGCGGAGAATTTCAGGGATTTTGATATAATCGTATCAAATCCGCCGTATCTTACGGCAGAGGAAATGACAGAACTTCAGACCGAAGTCAGACACGAACCGGAAACGGCTCTGTACGGCGGAACAGACGGTCTTGATTTTTACCGCGGTATTACGGAAATCTGGAAAAGTTCGCTGAAAAAAGGCGGATATATATGCTTTGAATTTGGTATGGGACAGCATGAAGCCGTCGGAGAAATACTGAAATCATATAATTTCAAGGATATTATATACAGTCGTGACGGTGGAAGAATAATACGTTCGGCTGTGGGAAAGCTGGAGGAATAACAATGGCTAAAAAAGAACTTAAAAGCAAACCGTCAGTAGTAAGAGTAACAGCAAAGGAGGATAAGCAGACCGCACTTGCAAGTGCATTGAAACAGCTTGAAAAGAAATATGGCGCAGGAGCTGTAATGCGTCTCGGCGAAACAAAGGTAATGAATGTAGATGCTATTCCTACCGGTTCAATGATGCTGGATATGGCTCTCGGAATAGGCGGAGTGCCGCGCGGACGTATCGTGGAGATATACGGTCCTGAGAGTTCAGGAAAGACTACTGTTGCATTGTCAATAATTGCACAGGCGCAGAAGCTTGATGGCGAAGTTGCATTCATTGATGTTGAACACGCTCTTGACCCCGGATATGCAAAATCTCTGGGAGTCAATATAAATAATCTTCTTGTATCACAGCCGGACAGCGGCGAACAGGCACTCGAAATCGCCGAAGCCCTTATCCGTTCCGGAGCTATTGATGTTATTGTTCTTGATTCAATTGCAGCTATGACTACACGTGCCGAAATCGACGGCGAAATGGGCGATTTGCACGTAGGACAGCTTGCACGTCTCATGTCTCAGGCAATGAGAAAGCTTACTGCTGCGATTTCAAAATCAAACTGCGTTGCAATATTTATCAATCAGATACGTGAGAAAATCGGCGTAATGTACGGAAATCCCGAAACTACTCCTGGAGGACGCGCCCTGAAATTCTATTCATCGGTACGAATAGAAGTCCGCAGAGGTGAAGCTATCAAAGAGGGCGGCATGGTAGTTGGTGCAAGCACACGCTGCAAGATTGTCAAGAACAAAGTTGCTCCGCCGTTCAAGGAAGCAGAATTTGACCTTATGTATGGTGAGGGAATCTCACGTACCGGCGAAGTTCTGGATATGGCAGTTGACCTTGATATTATAAAGAAAGGCGGTTCATGGTTCAGCTACGGCGATACGAAACTCGGACAGGGACGCGATAATGTAAAGGAACTGCTCAAAAATAATCCCGACCTTATGAAAGAAATCGAAGAAAAGATTCTTGAATGCAAGGACGAGATTATGGCTCAGAATGCGGCAAAAAGCGACAAAAAAGAAAAGAGCAGGGCTGCAAAGGCAGCAGAAGAAGCCGTTGCTGATAATACAGATAACAGTGATGAAATTGACATTCTTGAAAATATAGACGAACAGTTTGACGAGTTCACACCGGCTGAATAATGGAGATAACATCAATAAGTCAGTACAAGGGTACAACATACGAAGTTGAAATTGACGGGGGACGGAAGCTTTATCTGCATATTGACATAATAGCCGATTACGGTATCAGAACCGGTATGCAGATAGAACGTCCCGAACTGAAAAAAATCATATATGCTTCAAATTTCCGCCGTGCATATCAGTATTCCCTGTACTGCCTTGACTACCGTGATTATTCAGCGGAGGAACTTTTTGAAAAGCTCGTCAAAACTTATAAAAATGAAACGCTGTGTCTCGAAGTCATAAGAAAACTGGCGGCAGCAGGTCTTATAAACGACAGACGATATGCGGAAAAGCTTGCCCGTAAATTGGTGGAAGTCCGGAAATACGGCAGGAGACGTGCAGAAAGAGAGATGCTGCAAAAAGGGCTTGATTCAGAAACAGTCCGGAATGCCCTTGACATCTTTGAAGATGTTTCCGCGGAGAATCTCAATGAGCTTATAAATACAAAGTTCAGCCGTTTCTTGACGGACATAAGCGACAGAAAATCCACCGAAAAGGCAAAAAACGCGCTTGTACGTCTGGGATATGGTTTTGACGAAATCAATACGGCAGTCAGGAATTACTATAAAGAACATGAGGAGAGTTAAAAAAAATGGCAGTAAAAGTCGGAATGGTATCACTGGGCTGCTCAAAGAATCTTGTTGATTCAGAGCGTATGCTTTATAAGCTGAAGAAAAACGGATATGAACTTGTGACAGAACCGGGACTTGCAGATGTAGCGATAGTCAATACCTGCGGATTTATACAATCAGCAAAGGAGGAGGCTATCGAGACTATACTTGAACTTGCGGCACTCAAAGCAGACGGAACATTGAAGAAAATCATAATAACAGGCTGTCTCACTGAACGCTACAGAGAAGAAACGGCAGAACTTTTTCCGGAAGCAGATGCAGTTATCGGAATCGGCAATAACAAGGATATTGTTGATATTCTTAATGAAGTCATGAACGGCAGCCATGTAGTCAGATTCGCTCCGAAACTCGACGCGGAACTCACAGGGGAACGTATAATATCAACATTGCCGTTTTTTTCATATCTTAAAATAGCAGAGGGCTGCTCGAACTGCTGTACATACTGCGCAATACCGATGATACGCGGAAAATTCAGAAGCGTACCAATGGAGGACGTTCTTGACGAAGCCCGTACCCTTGCAGAAAACGGCGTTACTGAACTCGTAGTTATAGCGCAGGATACATCACGGTACGGGGAGGATTTGTACGGAGAATCAAAACTTCCGGAGCTGCTCAGGGAATTGTGCAGAATCGACGGTCTGAAGTGGATACGTACACTTTACTGCTATCCGGAACGTATAACAGATGAACTTCTTGATACAATAGCTTCTGAGGAAAAGCTTGTGAAGTATCTGGAGATTCCGATACAGCACTGTGACGGCGGAATACTCAGCCGTATGAACCGCTGGGGTGATGAGGAAAAACTTGAAGTATTGTTCAGGCATATCCGCGAAAAAATACCGAATGTCATACTCCGTACGACACTGATAACAGGATTTCCGGACGAAACAGAGGAGCAGTTCAATAAGCTTGCGGAATTTGTTCAGCGTGTAAGATTCGACAGACTCGGCTGTTTTGCGTATTCAGCGGAGGAAGGCACAAAGGCGGCTGAGTTTGAAAATCAGATTGAACCGCAGACAGCTATTCACCGTGCAGATATAATTATGGAACAGCAGCTTGAAATAAGCTATGAAAATAATCAGAAACTTCTCGGAAGCGAACTGACAGCAGTTGTAGAGGGATATGACCGTTTCGGCGAATGCTTTTTCGGACGTACTGCGCTTGATGCTCCGGATATAGACGGAAAGGTATTTTTTACATCGGAAAATCCTCTGAAAATCGGCGATTATGTTAAAATCAGAATAAATGATACACTTGATTATGACCTGATAGGAGAGGTGACAGGTAATGAATCTGCCGAATAAACTTACCCTTCTGAGAGTATGCTTCATACCGTTTTTTCTGCTTTTCATGTATTTTGACATACCGTTTCACTATCTGATTGCGCTTGTGATATTTGCGGCGGCATCAATAACTGATGCCCTTGACGGAAAAATAGCAAGAGCAAGAAATCTTGTCACGAATTTTGGTAAATTCCTTGACCCGCTTGCTGATAAGGTACTTGTTATTGCCGCGCTTACTGTATTTGTGGATATTCCTGAAATAAAAATGGGTGCAGTACCGCTGATAATCATAAGTTCCCGTGAATTTATGGTATCGGGGTTAAGGCTTTTGGCTGCTGACAGCGGAATTGTTGTAGCTGCCGGAATGTGGGGAAAGCTGAAAACTGCATTCACAATGGTAACTATAATAGCTGCGATTTTTTGGCTGAGCATATCCAATGATTTCGGATTTACAGTTCCGGATATTTTTGCAGGAGCTGTTGACAGCTGGGTAATTCCGGCACTGATATGGATTTCCACAGTACTTACTGTCATATCCGGTCTTGTATATCTGAAAGGCTACTGGCATCTTATAGATACTGATAAATAATAAAAGAAAGGATTGTATATATGAAATGCTGTGCGGCACAGATAAAATATCTTGTGGCAATACGTGAGCTTGCAGCTGAATCCGAAGATGTTAAAAGCGTTCAGATAGCTCGTCATTTAGGCGTATCACGTTCAAGCGTGAGCAAGACTCTGCGCTGTCTTGCAAATTCCGGATTTGTATATGAAGATTTCTGCAACAGTGTGGTTCTGACTCCGGAGGGAAATGAAGCAGTAGGGGAGATATTCCGTAATTTCAATGATGTGTATATCTTTTTCAGGCGTTTTCTGAAGCTTTCACATGAAGAAGCGCATTCCCATGCTCTGACTTTTGTAACTACATATCCAGAAGATACCTGCGAACGGCTGAAAAAAATCGTCCGCCGGACGATTAACAAAAATAAATAATTAAAACCGCTGAGGAATTTTTATATAATCCTCAGCGGTTTTTTATCAGAAATTCAGTTTATCCTTGATTTTTTCAAAGAAGCTCTGACGTTTTGCGTAGTTCTTTTCCGAAAGCGAATCCTCGAAATTTTTGAGAAGCTCTTTCTGTTTCTTTGTGAGATTTTTCGGAACTTCAACATAAATTTTTACGTATTGATTTCCGCGGTCACTGCGGTTTATTTTCTTTACGCCCTTGCCCTTGAGACGGAATACTGTGCCGGATTGAGTTCCTTCTCCTATCGGATAGCGGACATCGCCGTCAATTGTGGGAACTGTTATTTCATCTCCGAGAACAGCCTGACTGTAAGTAACAGGTATTTCGCAGTGAATATCATATCCATCACGGGTAAATATCGGGTGATTCTTTACTGATACATTCAGAAGCAGGTCGCCGGCAGGACCTCCGTTTATACCACAGTCGCCCTGACCGCTGAGGCGGATAGTCTGACCGTTGTCGATACCGGCAGGAATATCCACAGATACGGTTTTCTGAACGCGTGTACGTCCTGCGCCGCGGCATTTCTGACAAGGATTCTTGATAATCTTACCTTTTCCTGAACAGTGCGGACATGGTCTTGTTGAAGACATAGCTCCGAATACGGTATTCTGTGTTGTTTTTATTGTACCACGTCCCTGACAGTCGGGGCATACTTCAGATGAACTTCCCGCACTTGCTCCCGAACCGTTGCAGGAGTCGCAGACCGCCATGCGGGATATCTTGATTTCCTGTTTCTTACCCTGACATGCGTCCATGAAGTTTATAAGTACAGATTCCTGAATATCTGAGCCTCGTCTTGGAGCATTGATATT
>CAMWRC010000006.1 GCA_947176565.1 uncultured Ruminococcus sp. | reverse complement strand
ATCTTGTTTTAACAAATATCAAATATAAGAAGGTTGTGTTGAAAATGTCTGTGAATTATGATGTTATTATTGCAGGCTGCGGCGCGGCTGGTCTTTATGCCGCCCTGAATCTCCCTGAAAATCTGAATATACTCATACTGTGCAAGCGTGAACTTCCGCTATGCAATTCAATGCTCGCACAGGGAGGAATTGCCGGAGTATATAATTCCCCGTCCGACAGCATTCAGTATCATCAGAACGATACACTTATCGCCGGAAGCTTTAAAAATAATGTCGACGCCGTTCATACCCTCGTCAGCGAAGCTGCTCAGGACTTGGAACACATTATAAAGCTCGGCGTTGATTTCGACAAAAATCCAGACGGCACATATCACCGTACTCTCGAGGGCGGTCACAGTCATCACCGGATTTTCCATAAAGCCGATGCAACCGGCAAGGAAATTACCACAACTCTGCTCAAAAATGTACAGAAACTCCCGAACGTGAAAATCATGGAAAATACTTTCATGTGCGATGCAAAAAAAACCTCTACCGGATATTCTGTATTCCTGAAAGATTCAGATAATAATTACACCACTGCAAACTGTCATTTCCTTATACTTGCAACAGGCGGAATAGGACGCGTTTATCAGTTTACAACAAATTCCGCTATTGCTACCGGAGACGGAATCACATTTGCATATGAAATGGGAGCAAAAATAAAGAATCTCAGCTATGTTCAGTTCCACCCAACCGCATTCAATAACCGTGCAACGCGTGAATGTTTCCTTATTTCCGAAGCTGTACGCGGTGAGGGTGCATATCTGCTTAACTGCCATAAGGAACGATTCATGCATAATTATGACAAGCGTCTTGAACTCGCTCCGCGTGATGTCGTTTCCCATGCGATTATACTCGAATCGCGCAAACAAAATTCCACGGATTTCTATCTTGATATAAGCTACAAGGACAGCGAATTTCTGAAAAACCGTTTCCCGATGATTTATAAAAATCTTCTGGAGCAGGGATATGATATGACCAAAGAACCTGTTCCGATTTTCCCATGCCAGCATTATCTTATGGGCGGAATCAATGTTGACAGCAATTCCGAAACTACCCTGCCGAATCTCTACGCCTGTGGTGAATGTTCACACACCGGAGTCCACGGAAGCAACAGACTGGCAAGCAATTCACTGCTTGAAGCTCTCGTATTCTCACGCCGTGCCGCTCAGAATATCGCATCAAAGCTTGATTCCGTTCCGTCTGATTTTGAAGAGACCGAATTTGATGCACGCATCGGCTCTGAAAATATTCCGTCCGGAATCCGTACAGAAACAAGAAAAATTATGCAGAACAGCTATTTTGTTATTCCCGACAAGGAATCGGCTGTTGAGGGCTTAAAGCGTGTTGAGGAGATACGCAATGACCTGCTCAGCGGAAAATACGAAGTAACAGCGGATTATGTTCTTGCAAAGTCAATTGTTACGGTTGCTTATATCATACTCAATGAGGTTATACAGTAATAGAAAGGAAGAAAAAAGTTATGAATTTTGACAGACTTAATCTTTACTATGATGTACGGTTAGACGGTATCGAGGGCGAATGCTTTGATTACAGCGTTTACCTTGACGGCGGTGTCACAGAGGAAAAATATAAGGAAATCTGCAATGCTGTACACGATTTTCAAGAACCTTATGAAAAAAAGGATATTTACATGGGCTACTATTCTGTTTCCAAAGAAGATGACAAGGTAGAAATTTATCTCGATTTGGGAAATGTTAAGCCACAGTATGAAAATGTTTCAATCAACGGCATTTTACAGGCTCTTAACAATGTATCAGGTATAAAGTCTGTTATTATTAATGAGGGTCTTGATGATTTTGATTTTTAAGAGGTGATTTGCTTATGAAGCTTTTGCAGTGCTATATTGATAATATAATAACAACTTCTCTTATGGAAGATATAAATTATATTGATGCCGCTGCGGATAATCTCATTCCGCCGGAGCATAAAAGTTCCGCGTACTATGTCTCAAAAGATACAGGTGTTGTATGCGGAATCGAAATCGCAAAAAGAGTTTTTGAACTTGCCGGCGGCGATGTTGATTTCAGAATACTCATGCAGGACGGCACTAAGGTTCAGAAAGGCGATATTATTGCCGAAATGGACGGCAGTACGCTTACTCTTTTAAAAGGTGAACGCACTGCACTGAATATCCTACAGCATATGTCCGGAATCGCTACAGCTACTAATAAATGCGTGGAGCTTGTTTCGGGTACAAATGCATCTGTTACTGATACAAGAAAAACACTGCCCGGACTTCGTGCATTGCAGAAATATGCCGTCACAGTCGGAGGCGGAAAGAATCACAGATACAATCTTTCCGACTGCGCTATGCTGAAAGATAATCATATTGATGCATACGGCGGAATCACTGCGGCTGTAACTGAACTCCGCAAAAAAATCGGTCATACGGTCAAGATTGAAGTTGAAATCCGTACTCTTGATGAACTTCGTGAAGCTCTTGAAAATAAAGTTGAAATAATAATGCTTGACAATATGTCATGCGACGAGATGAAGCAGGCGGTTGAAATCACTGCCGGAAATGCACTTCTTGAAGCTTCCGGAAACGTCACATCTGAAAATATACGTGCTGTTGCAGAAACAGGCGTTGATATAATTTCCCTCGGCGCGCTTACGCATTCCGTGAAATGTTTTGATATTTCCATGAAAATAAAAAAGCAGTAAAAAAATCAGCACTCTCATAACAGCGGCACTTATAGAGAAGTTTTAGCTATAGCGTTTCTATTGACATATACCTTTTTTTGATGTATAATTTCGGAATTTACAGATATACGAGGTGAATTGAATTATGTATCGCTTTATTTCGATGATTTTTAATGCTGCAATATGCTCTATAGGTTTCTTTGTTAATGAATTTGCGTTTATTCAAATATTTGAAGATTCAGGTGGATATTGGGGTGGTGGAACAATAGGTGAAATATTGTTTGGTATAGCCATGTTTCTTATCATATCACTAATTAATATAACCGTCAACATTAAAATCTATCATCATTGGAATCCTGACGGAAGTTATAAAAGCATTACATTTTGGATTCCGATGTGTGCTTACATTTTATTTGATGTGCTTCTCCCACTGTACCGATTATTCCTATGGTAAATCTCTTTTAGATATGACACAGCATTAGGGTAGATTCTGATTTATGCGAATAAACAAATAATTAAAATAAGCCCGAAGGCAGTTCAAAAAACTACTTTCGGGCATTAGTTTTAGTGAGAGTGCTGATTTTTTCCGTCATATAACATAATTTTATAAGAAAGTAATGATTCTGATAAAGGATGAATATTATCTGCATATCAGCATAAAATAAGTACACATATTGAACAGAATTTTTCAGGAGGAATTTTTTATGTTGTATGGTGTAACCCCTTTTGCAAGAAATGCTTTCAGCCTTTTTAATGCTCTTGATGAAATGGACAAGGATTTTTTCGGCGGAAGTATGTCCATGAATACCTGCCGTACTGATATTCGTGACGAAGGCGAAAAATATATCATGGAATCCGAACTCCCCGGATTTGAAAAAGAAGATATAAAGCTTGACATCAACGGCGACTATCTTGTAATTTCGGCTGAACACAAATCCGAATCCAGAGAAAATGATAACACGGAAAATAAAAATAATCCGCGCTATATCCGCCGTGAACGCGTTTACGGCTCATATCGGAGAAGCTTCGGAATCTCCGATGTTGATACTGAATCAATAACCGCTGAATATAAAAACGGAGTGCTTAAAATTGAACTTCCGAAAAAGAAACCTGAAGAACCGGTTGCAAAACGGCTTGAAATAAAATGAAAAATTAATCAGCGGCTATATCCGAAAAATTTCCCCGGACTGCCTTAACAAGGCTTTTCGGGGAAAGCCTTATCTGCGTGCCGATACGTCCGCCGCTTATATAGAATAATTCCAGATTTTCAGCGGAATCATGAATCACTGTCATGAACTGTTTTTTCATTCCTATAGGAGTACAGCCGCCGCGGACATATCCGGTAACTTTTGTAATATCTTTTACGTGAAGCAGCTCTACCGATTTTTCATTTACGCTTTTCGCGGCTTTTTTCAGGTCAAGTTCCATAGAGACCGGAAGCAGAAAACAATAGTATGTTCCTGATTTTCCCTGCGCTATGAGAGTTTTGAAAGTTTCATCAAGTGGCTGATTAAGTTTTTCAGCAACGTGAATCCCGTCGATAAATTCGCTGCATTCGTAAATCTGAATCGTATATGCTATTTTCGATTTATCAAGAAATCTCATTGCATTTGTTTTAAGTTCCTTAGGCATTTCCGGTCACCTCTAACGATTGTTTTCTGCTGTAAATACAGCCGCAGTAGTTCTGGCGATATAGATTATACTTTGCCGAAAGCTCAATTGAATGCTTATATCCGTCATGCTTCTTGAAATCAGAAAAAAGATACGGAACTCCGTATTCTGCGGAAAGTTCGCCGCCGCATCTGTTTATAAATTCACTGTCTTTATGCGGACTTATGGTTAAAGTCGTAGTGAAATATTCAGCATTGATTTTAACAGCAAGTTCCGCGGTTTTTCTCAGACGGTAAGCAATACATTTCTGACAGCGCAGACCGCGTTCCGGAAGATTTTCAAGTCCCTGCGCAAGTTCATAGAATGGCGCGGAATCATAATCCTCGTCAATCATACTCACATTGAGAGCGAGTTCAGATACAAGCCGTTTCAGTTCGGCTTTTCTGAACTCATATTCTTTTTCCGGCGCGATATTCGGATTGCAGAAATATATTGTAATATCAAAATAATCATAAAGATAAAGAAGTGTATGGCTGCTGCACGGCGCACAGCAGGCATGAAGCAGAAGTGATGGTTTTATGCCGGAACTTTTCAGCTCCGCAAGTTTTTCATCAAGGATTTTTCCGTAATTTACTTTCTGCATTATTTTCCCTCAAGATTTTTAAGTGCGCGCAATTCTTCCTTATTCAGTTTGATTTCAGCATCTTTAAGGAGCTTTATTTCACTGCGGTCATATGTTACCGGAACTTCCGATTTATCTGTTTTAATTCTGAGCTTGCCTGTAATAAGATTGGCATCTATTACTTTTCCTTTTTCACCGTCGGGAGTCGCAACGACTGCACCGACTTTTGGTGTGATTTTAAGAAGCGATTCGTAAGCAGGCTGTTCATTTTTGAGACAGCACATAAGTCTGCCGCACGTACCGGAAATTTTAGTAGGATTCAGTGAAAGTCCCTGTTCCTTAGCCATTTTTATGGAAACCGGATTGAAGTCGCTCATATGAGCTTTACAGCAAAATTCCCGTCCGCATATACCGAGACCGCCCAGAACTTTTGCCTCATCGCGAACGCCAATCTGCCGGAGTTCGATTCTTGTCCGGAAAACGGCGGCAAGGTCTTTTACGAGTTCGCGGAAATCAATACGTGTTTCGGCGGTGAAATAAAACATAAGCTTATTATTATCAAAAGTTGATTCCACTTCAACGAGATTCATTTTAAGTTTCCGCTGTTTGATTTTCTCCTCACAGATTCTGAAAGCTTCTTTTTCCCGAATTTTATTTTTTTCCATATTTTTTATATCGACTTCGTCAGCCTTGCGGATTATGGGTTTGAGAGGAACATTGACAGCATTGTCTTCAACCTGACGGTTAGCAATTGCAACTTCTCCGCATTCGATTCCGCGTGCTGTTTCGACAACAGCGTAATCTCCGATATCGAGATTTATGCCGTTTGGTGAAAAATAATATATTTTTCCTACTTTTTTGAAACGTATTCCAACTATTTCTTTCATACGCACACCTCTTTCAATTTAATATTGTCATTATTTCCGCGCACAGACCTGAAAACACAAGCGGCGCGCTTACATTGGAATCAACAGCTTTCCACGCTTTTTCGATAGTATCATGAACACTTATAGCCTGATATACCGTCATCATTCCTGACAGCTGCTGTGCTGCTCCGCGGAAACAGCTGATAGTTCTTGCGTCCTTGTCACGGGAAAGAATTGCACAATCGCGTATAAGCTTGTCCAGCATGGAAAGCACTTCCCGTATATCGTTCCGGCTGCTGCCTACTGAATAAAGCGCGGAATTAAGTCCATACTCGTCCTTTCTTATTATACTATCTGAAATACGTTTTGTCAAATCGACCTGTTTTTTCAGTTCACTGTTAAGTATGTAATCCGTACATCTCCCTATATTTCCGTGAAAACAGGCGGTAGCGGAATTTATTTCATCTGTATTGTATCCGCTTTCCGACAATGACTGTACAGCCTCGTCCGTTGTGCAGGTGCTTACGCCGAGACAGATACATCGTGAAATAATTGTAGGAAGAAACTCATTGCGTGATTCCGCAGTAAATATAAAATAGGCATACTCCGGCGGTTCTTCGATAAGTTTCAGCAGTGTATTCTGTGTCTGCGTACTCATATTCCGGCAGTCACGGAAAATATAGACTTTCCGTGCGGTATCATTATTGGGCTTTATTCCGGAATCTGCAATTACAGCGCGTGCTGTTCTCACAGAATAGCTTTCAAGTTTTCCCTCAGTGGGAACATACATCACATCGGGGTGAACCCCTGCTCCGTTATTCCGGCATGAACTGCATACACCGCAAGGCTTTCCGCCGTCCGGAAATTTACAGAGCAGCTGAGAAGTATAATAATCCGCCATAAGCTTTCTGCCGCTTCCCTTTTCGCCGTAGAAAATAACTGAATGTGCGGGTTTATTCTGACGTATCATATTATGGAGAGTATCAAGAAGATATTTGTTTCCGTAAATTTTTTTCATAGAAATACTCCTTTTGAGAGATAAAAATTCCGTATATTTATTTTACCACATTTACAAGCGGAATGCTATAGTTTCTGAAAATATTTATACAGTTTTCATCAATTATTTCTCCGCTTGCAGCTACAGGAATCGCCGGCGGACACGGAACACTGACAGCTCCGCATATTCTTCCTAATGCGTATTCAACCGGTATATCCTCACATGGTGAAAAGACTGCCTGACGTATGCTCATGGCTTTCCGCGGGAGTTCGGGGAGAAAACAGCATGATTCACGAGGACGGCATTCCGCGCGATTCAGGGATTTTTCAAGTGCCTGTGCAAGATATTCATAATCATCTTTTTTATTTACCGGAGACATAAGCAGAATGAGAGTTCCGCGGTCTGAATATTCGCACTCAACGCCGTTTTTCCGCAGAATATCAGCAAGTTCATTTCCAGTGAATCCGCTTTCATCTGCCTTTATGGCAATATGAAATGGTTCGCCGGAAGCAAATACAAGCCGTCCGGAAAATCTTTCACGGAAATTTCTGAGAAACCGGAGATTATTTTCAATATCCTGCCGTATATTTTCTGATATATACCGGACACATAAATCAAGAGATGCCATGATAAGATATGACGGACTTGTAGAACCGAAAATTCCCATACACTTCTTGAGAACAGGAACATATTTTTCCCGTGAAGTATGCAGAACAGCAGCACCGGTAAGCGCAGGGAGCATTTTATGTGCGGAATCACAGCATATATCAGCTCCGAGAGTTATAGGGTGAATACTTTCCGGAAAGAAATTAAGATGCGCGCCGTGAGCGTTATCAACTAAAAGCGCTGCATTATGATGATGACATATTTCAGAAAGCTTTTTAATATCCGCAAGTCTGCCGGTATAATCGGGTGAAGTGACATACAGGCATGAATCCGGATTTTCGGAAAGTGCCTGTTCAATATCATTCATTCTGATTTCTCCTGACAATATTCCGCTGGTATATTCCGGCATTATCCAGATTACATCAAGGTCAAGAAGTGCCGCGGCGTTAAGAAATGCTCTGTGAACGTTTCGGACTGCGATAATTTTTCTGTTTTCATATTTCATAACTGTGAGCATCGCCTGAATACACAGGGTAGAACCTCCGGCAGAATAAAAACTTGCAGCCGTTCCGTAGAGTTCAGAGATATTTTTTTCGCTTTCAGATATAATGCCTCCCGCTTCAAAAAGGCTGTCCGCGCCGTTTATTTCTGTGATGTCGAATCTTGTAAGTATTTCATTTCCATCAGATATATTCCTGCCCTTATGTCCCGGCATATGACACCGGAGCATATTGGAACTGCTGTAATTTTTCAGGAAATCATATATAGGTGTATTCATTTTTCTCTCCTCAGAATATGTATTTCATATAATCAAAGATTTTTTTCCGCGCCCGTATTATCATGGCAGATACTGCCTGCGGAGTAATATTTTTCATTTCAGCTATTTCACAGATGTTCATACCCTTGAAATAGTATAGCATAATTATTTCCTTTTGTCTGCTGGTAAGCTCATTTTTAATTATATTTAACAAAATTCTGTGCAATTTTGAGCCGTCATGTTTGTCTACGAGAATCTGTCTTATATTATCATCGTATTCTCCCGTAACTGTATCGCTATAACTGCTGCGTCTTGACAATCATATCCCACCTTTCCATTTGAGGTAACAGGTCAGATGATGTATTATTTCGTTCATATGAGCATATTCCTCATACAGAATACGTATTCTGCGTTCGAGGTTGAGTTTATCAATTTCATAGAACTGATTTTTTTCTTCAAGCTGTTTTTTCTGATATTTGAGTTCTTTTATCCGATTTATTGCCAGTTCACAGCTTCTGGCATAATCTGCTATCATTTTTTTCATTTACGCGCTCCTTTTAATTTTTAGATTTTTAAATCCTGTTGTTGATTCATAGGAAACATAATAAGTTACTATGTAGATTTTTATTCTACAATTATTGTAGAATTTTTTTCAGCAATTGTCAATAGCTTTAATATATTTTTTTATTTTAACTATATGTTTTTTTACAGAATCCAGCATTAAACAGATAATTTTGTGAAAACTCATTGACAAACCATGAATACTATGCTAAAATATATTTATCAGATTTTAGCAAGATTATTTAATCAATTGTTTCGGAAATGTAAATTGATAAATAATCGAAACATTTGAACCAGAATTTCACGGGAGGAATCACAGATGAATTTTCTTAAGAAAACAGCCGCGGGCGCACTTGCTCTCTGTATGGGTCTTGTCTTTATAGCACCAGCAAATATAACTCCGGCTGACTATGCCGAAGCCGCAGACATTACCGATACCATGACCTGGGACGCTGTAAGAATCGGCGGCGCAGGCTTTGTTTCCGGAATCGTTACCGGTCAGAAAGAAATGTATCTCCGTACAGACGTAGGCGGTGCGTACAAATGGAATTACGAAACAAACCGCTGGGAGCAGCTGCTCGCATTCATTAATGAATCAGACAGAGGTCTGCTTTCCGTAAAGGGTATGGCTATTGACCCGACCGATGACAATACAGTCTATTTCCTCTGCGGCTGCGCTTATTTCTCAGATGCAAGAACTGTTATCTTCAAGACAACAGACGGCGGTAAGACATTCACACAGTCAGATGTAACGGAACATATTCAGGTTCACGGAAACGGCGACGGACGTGAATGCATTGAACCGATTGCCATTGACCCCGACAATCCGGATACTATCTACGCAGGCGGCGATGTAACTGCCGGTAAATCTGCTCTTATAAAATCAACCGACGGAGGCGAAACATGGAATCCCGTTATAGGTTACGATGAACTGGGTCTTTTCTCCGGCGAACTCAAATATCCTATGTGGACTGACCACATGGTGCGCGGTACTGAACCATCAAAGGAATACAATCAGCAGAACGGTATCGGCTGTATTCATATCGAGGGCGGAAAAGTCTACGTCGGAACTTCTGTTACCGGTCAGGCTAATATCCATGTTGCCAATGTAAAGGACGACAAGTTTGAAGTTCTTACAGAGGATTTGCCGACTGCTAATTATCCCTGCTCAATCACAAATGACGGACAGGGAAATATTTTCTTCACATACATTGCAGGTCTTGCATTCTCCGGAAGTGCCGGCGGTGCATACAAGTACGACACAAAAACCGGAAAAGTAACCTGCTTCGATGAACTCACAAACGCTATCGGCATGATTGAAGCTGATAAGGACAATCCGGATAAGCTTCTCGCAAGAACCTGTGGTTTGTGGTCTGACCAGTGGTATGAAAAAAAATGGACTGACGATTCCATTGCCTGGGGCGACCACTTCTTCCGTTCAACTGACGGCGGCGAAACATGGCAGGATATTACCCCCGGTCAGGGCGAAACTATATACGGACAAGGCGAGCCATATAAGAACTTTGTATCAGAACCCATAAGTACAAATGGCTATGACTGGATTTACGGCAAAGCCTGTCACTGGGGAAGCGGTATTCTTATCGACCCGCGCAATCCGGAAAGAGCCGTTATGACATCAGGCAACGGTGTTTTTGCCTGCGATAATGTATGGGACGAAACCGGAGTACAGTTCTACTTCCAGCCTGACGGCGTTGAGGAAGTCGTTGCGCTTGATTTCGTAAGCGTTCCCGGCGGTGAGAATTTCTCCGCAATCGGCGATTATGACGGATTTATCCACAGGGATATAACCGAAATTCCCGAACAGTACAAGCCGAATATGGGTTCAACATCTGCTATTGCATACTGTCCGCAGAATCCCGATGTTATGATTCGTATAGCTGAGGGCGATGCAAATAATCATGCAAGCGGTTATTATACTCTTGACGGCGGTAAGACATGGACGGAAATGAAAGTCGCTTCAGGCGGTAAAGCTGCAATAACTCAGATTTCTAAAGACAAATACAGATTTATCAAATCCGGCAAGGAGAGCGGCTCGCTTGTATATTCAGATGACTTCGGCGAAACATGGAAAGATGCAACAGGTATAAGAGGCGATAAACCGTCCTATATCCTTGTTGACCCCGAAGACCCGTCTCTTGTTTATGCATCTGCTATCACATACAATCAGTACTGGAGCTCTGATATGTCCAAAAAAGAGCCTACTTTTGATGAATGCCACTACTCCATTTACGTAAGCCATGACTACGGCAAAACATGGAAAGAAAATACAGTCTGCAAATATGATATGTGCGAGCATACAGGCGACCCTGCCTATGTCACAAGCGGTACAATTGCTATGGCTGCCGGCTGGAACGGCTTGTATATCATTACAGAAGAAGGTACAAAAGCTGAAAAAACTGATGTATTCTACTGTAAAACTGTCGGCTACGGCGCACCAGAAAAAGACGGCGGCGTAAATACTCTCTATATTTACGGCAAACCGGCTGAAACTGATGTTGAGGGAATTTACCGTTCAACCGACGGCGGAAAGACATGGGACTGCATTAATACAGACAAACTTTACGGCGGTACAGGAAACGGAAACTTCCTTGTAGGAGATATGAACGAATTTGGTACAGTTTTCATGTCAACTGTAGGCGCAGGAATTGTATGCGGCAAGCTTTCAAGCAATGTTGAGCAGTCAACAAAACCGGCTGCCACAACTACAGCTGCTCCGACTACCGGAAAGGACGATACAACAACAGCCGTTCCGTCCTCAGATAATCTCTACGGCGATGTCAATGTTGACGGTGAAGTAACTGTTGCAGATGCTACACTTCTGCTCCAGTATCTCGGAAACAAGGATAAATATAAAATTTCAGACCAGGGAAAAATCAACGGAGATGTTGACGGCGAAGCAGGACTTTCGGCTGTTGATTCTCTTTCTATTCAGCGATTCGATGCAAAACAGATTGATTCACTTCCGCTGAAAAAATAAAAAATGCCGGAAATTTTCCGGTAATCAATAATCAGAATAAATAAAAAAGCGCACGTATTTCAGAAAAATTCACCGAAATACGTGCGCTATATTTTTTAAATTAACTCAATTATTACGTGTTGTCGAAAGTTCTGCATATTTGGCAAGAATATCCGAAGCATCATTTGCATCAACAAGACCATCACTATTGTAGTCGAAAATCGTGGAATTGAGAATCAAATCCTTGCCTGTTGAAAGCATGGAGTATGCCTCAAGAACTGCGGAAGCATCGCTTGCTGTTATCATTCCGTCACCGTCGGTATCTCCTGCAATAATTTTAGGGTAAATATATGGAGCTACGTCAAAGCCATAATACCTTGAACCTTCAATGAGACCAAGTTCCCGCTGTGAGCTGTCTCTGACACTGTTGTTTGCGAAGTATAAGACTTTTATATCAGTTTTGAGTTTTGCATTTTCTGTTCTTCCGCTTACCCAATAGCGGAAACCACTATGGAACTCGGTGGGATTGCATATCCAAGTATAGTCTTTAAAATTTTGAGCTGGTGGGTCATATCTCATCTGGCTTGCATCTTCAAAGCCATATATCACAAGAGTTGCAATATAATATTTATCTGAACTGTTAGTTATTACATCAAGTTTATATTTGTCAGTATAGATAAGTCCGCCATCGGAAAATTCCTCATCTTCTGAAATAACAGCGTTGAGAATTTCTTCAGGGGTGCTGTCAACAGAAAGCAAATTTCCGGATGTTTCTTCGGCATAGGCTGGTAATGAACACATTCCCATACATATTATGCCTGTTGTAAGAAGTGATATTATTTTCTTCATAGAATCAGCCTCCTTTTAACCTTTCTTCTTACTTCAAATGAATATATCATATCATATCATTCAGAAATTGTCAAGGGGGTGGAGAAATTTTTGTTGATATTGGTTAAAATTGTATATGTTCGGTTTTTAACGGCGACTTCCGCCGCCGCCATGACTTCCGCCGCTGCTGTGACCGCCGCCGCTGTGACCTCCGCTGCTGCTTGACTCTATTTTGTGTTTGGTTGTATATGTGCGGATAAACCTGTCATTACGGCAGGTAAACTGCGTATCCTGCGGAGATACATATGCTTTCGGATTCGCAGAACTCTTGAACTTATACGTATTTTTCATTGAGAAAAAGTATATCAGTGCGGCTATGATTCCTAACGGGACTGCAAATAAAAGAGCTTTCAGACGCATTCTGAATGGTTTCCGGCTGCTTATGACAACTTCACCATTGCGGAAGTAGACATAATTTCCTGTATCTCTATCGTAATAATATGAGGAGTTTTCTCTTCCGTAATGTTTAAGCTGTTCAACGAAACATTCAATACCTGATTTTATTTCGTCTGTGTAAAGAGTATAATCAGTTACGCTTGATGATGGAAGATAATTATAGACCTCATCAAAAATATCATCGATATGATTCTGATAATATACTATCGCCTTTCCACTGGTGGAAATATAGTCGTATGCCGGTTTTTCTTCTGTAAAATCCATAAAGAAAATAACGCCGTCAGTATCTTTGCCGAAAGCCTCCTCATAGGCGGAATCGGCGAATTTTTTGGTTTCGCTGTTGGTCCTTGCGGATGCCGGAGATGCCATGTATACGAGAATATTCATTTCCAGTTCTGCAGCTGCTGATTGTATAACCGCATTGATTTCAGATTCAGTACCGGCAGTGAAAAAATCAGGACCGTCAAAAACTACAGAATCAGAAGCGTTTCCGCTCCAGCCTTTTGCATAGTTATCTGTTTCGCTGCCTGCCGACGCACTGAAAACAATTGTCGGAAGCATCAGAATCATGAGATATACAACGGCTGTTATTGATATAATACGTTTTATATTTTTCATATGAACAGCTGCCCTCCTAAAAATCCTGCAATCATGAAAATCAATCCTATCAGGCATGAAAACAAAGCAAGTTTTTTCTTGTCAAGGGGCGGAGTTCCTGCAAGCTTGCCGGTCTGTCCGTTTATTGCAAATTCATATACTTCACCTTTGTATCTGTAAGTCATGAACCATACCGGAAGCATTATATACTGCCAGTGCATTCTGTCTACCTCATAGCTTTCATGATGAGCGGTCACTGAACTATATCCGGAGATACTTCCATGAACTATCTCACGGCTTGCCTGAGCTGCTCTCTCACGTATACGAGGAAATACACCTGCACGGTCAACATCGTATTTATCCGCGAAGAATCCGCTGAAATAAGACATCGAAAACGGCTGAAGCTCCGCATAGTCAAAGGGTTCAATTGATTCCATGAGCAGATCTTCTATTTTGCTTTCACCGTCGGCAGGGATTCCGCGCGTACATATTTTTGCGCTTCTGTCAACGGAATATTCTTTTATTTCAGTATACCTGAAATTTCCGGAAGTCCATGAGCGCATCTGTTTTCCGATACCATGAAACTCCGCGTCCATTCTACAATCAGCCACCCAGAACGGAACATACAGACCGGTTATTTTTTCGAGCTGCTGGTTTGATTTGAAATCTGAGGGAATAAATCGTTTCCTACTGCACCATTTCTTAAAAGCATCAACAGCCTGTTCACGCTCAATTTTAAATCCGATTACCTTATCCGGCTTGAAACTTCCGGTAAGTCGTCCGGAAAGTATAACCGGACTGTGACAGTAATAGCAGAAAGTAGCTGTTGTATTATCATCAGCCATTATTTCCGCGCCGCAGCTGCTGCACGTATACAGATTGGTATGCGATTCAAATTCCTGTTCGCCGGCAGTATCTTTCTGTGAATCCTCCTCCGCTGTAATTTCCCTGAATTGTTCCATTGTAAAGGAACTCCGGCAGAAATCGCAGGAAAGCTGCTGTGATGACGGGTCAAATACAAGTTCTGCGCCGCAGTTAGGACATTTGTACTGTGAAGTTTCCAAAAAATCAACTCCTATAATTAAATTCAATTATTATTTTAACACAGATTTTCTATTTTTGCAATAGAAAAAATATTTAGTCCCTTAGTCATCAATAAGAAATTTATATGGCGGAATATCAAGAGCTTCGGCAATATCAAACAGCGTATCAAGAGATAAAGTCCGTTCCACATTCGGGGCTTCAACGGCACCGAGAAAAGAAGTGCTTTTATCAATCATTTCTGCAAGCTGTTCCTGTGTCAGATTTTTCAATCTTCTGTAATAATTGATTTTAAGACCCATTTTCCTATAT
>CAMWRC010000005.1 GCA_947176565.1 uncultured Ruminococcus sp. | reverse complement strand
TTGAAAAGTTTTGTGATTCCGCTGTCGTTCCCTGACGACTTAATTATTATATCACAGATTTTCCAATTTGTCAACTCAAAATTTATCAATTTTTTAAAGCAATTTTTAGCGATATTGAACAACAACAAAACAAAAAAACTGCACGGGACTGAAATCCGTGCAGTCAATTATTATTATGGATTATTATCGCTGTCAAGGTCGAACCATTTGAGGTCTACGGAACGGGCACTTGTGTTTTTCAGGGAATCAGTATTTTCGCCAGCAGCATCAAGTTCAAAAATTGTGGTAGGATAACCGCCGATAAATCTGTCTGTGATACCATTTCCTGACGAAACAGCTTTGATATGATAATTGGAAACCCAGAATTTATACACAACATCATCAGTAAGTATTTTTTGGATAGCATTTCCGATTTTTTCGTCCCACTCTTGGATTGTCTCGACTTTTGTAGCATTAAAGGTACTTGTATCTATTGCATTTCCGTCCTCATCGCAGAGATGACCCTCCTTGCCGTCCCAGTAGTAATACCAGTCCGAGCCGTCGGTGGGGGTATAGATATGATTAACGGCATTAGCTTCGCTTATATTGGCAAAATACTTACGCTCGCTGAACTGCAAATCGGTGACAACGGTCTGAGCGGCATTGAAAATAACGCGTGCTTTATGATTTTGAGTTCTTGTACGGGAACGCTGAAGATAGTGAGCCCACGCGGGAGTCATAACGGTAAGCAGAATACCAAAAATAGCGACAACTATAATCAACTCCATAAGGGTGAAGCCTTTTTTTCTACGCATAGGAAATTTCCTCCTGAAATAATCTTAATAACATTATACCAAAAAATTCACAGTTTGTCAACAAAACCGGCTTATAAATATTGCACAATTTTTTATAGGAATATTTGTGCATTAATCTATTAAAAAATAGTCAAATAAAAATGCCTGTATCTGATTAAGAATACAGGCATTATTTTTAATCGTCCTCGTCTTCCGGAATAACTATATTAAGAGCGTTTTCATAACTCGGGTCAGGGAGAAGATTATCATAATTCTTATTAGTGAGTTTGGCGGGGAAAGTTCCGAAATACTTGCCGTTTTTCGCTGCAACTGCAATTACAACGCCGTCCTTGATATAAGCGGCGAATTTCTGACCTGCCATATCATCGGAGTAAGTGGTAATATAATCAGCGAGGGATTTATTTGAATCATCGGTGACATCTTCGAGAGCAACACCGGCATCGCTCTGGAATCCGTATATACCGTCAGCCATATTTGTAAAAGAATCGTCTTCGCTTTCCTCGGCAAGAACGGCATTCATAGCCTTGGCGACTTCGGCAGCTGCGGCATTTCCTGCCTGTATTTTAGCCTTTTTGACATATCCGAGCATTGCCGGAACAAGAATCGCGGCAAGAACGCCGATAATCGCGATAACGACGATAAGTTCGATAAGTGTGAAGCCTTTTTTTCTGATATTTTTTCTCATAGATAAAATCCTTTGAAGCTGTCTGAAAAAACTCTGAATCCAATTTGATAAATCTATTTTAACAAACTATTCATAATTTGTCAATATTTAAGAGAGAGAATAATATACAATCGGTAATGCTATTTTTGTGAATTATAACCAAGAATTTCAAGTGCTTTATCGAGCTGAATATCATCTTCTGTCCCTTTCAGAGTGCTGTCCATAGGAATATCAAAATCCGGAGCAATACCCTTTCCGTGATAATCTTCCCAGTCGCCGACAATGACGCTTCCCTCTGTATATTTCAGGCTTCCGCCGTGGAAAAGGGCTATATTCTGATAAATTCCCTTACCGAAAGTATTAGTTCCGACTATCTGCGTATCGGCGTATTGTTTCAGCAGAGCCGTCAGTATTTCCGCCGCACTTGCGGTTTTTTCGTTGACGAGCAGAACAATCGGAACATCATATTCCACGCCGTCGGTGGTTGAATGTATCATATCTTCGCCGTTTTTAGCTTTAAGAATTACATCAGCGTGATTGATGAACAAATCCGCCATTTCAACGGCTGTCTGAGCATAACCTCCGCCGTTGTTTCTTAAATCAAGTATAAGGGAATCAAAATCATAACCGGCGAGGAGATTTTTAAAATCAGGGAATAACATCTGATTTTCACGCTCAATACTGACATACAGCGTATTGCCGGACATTTTTGAATCAAGACCGTTTGAAGCCTGCGAATCGTTACGGCGTGTGAAATTGATTTCCTGTTCTGTTCCGTTGCGTTCAATTGTCAGATTTACTGTTGTTCCGTCCTTGCCTATGATTTTTTTAGCGGAATCCTTATCTGTCACTACGATTCCGTCTATTGATTTAACAATATCGCCGGAGCGAATCCCTTGTGCGTATGCAGACATATTTATATTGACATCGGAAATACACATCTCAAAACTGTCGGAAATTTCAACCTGAAAACCGCTTCCGAAAGCCGACGGGGAATTATTTATCTCGTCCTGAACAAATCCCGCTGAAAAAATATCTTCTTTTCCGCTGTATACGGTGTATTTATCCTCGTACAGACTTAAATATGCGTTGATTACAGTTTCATCAGAGGGATTTTCCGGCAGAGGAATTTCAACCGAATCTTTTATAAACTCCTGAACTTCAAGCATAAGCGGATATTTATTCATGAACTCAATTTTATCCTTATTGGCAAGATACATACTTCCTGCACCTATGCCCATAGAAGCCATAACTGCAAGAATACCGCAGAAAAATTTTTCTTTTTTGTTCATTATATGTCTCCTTTGTTCAACAAAAAATCCCCCTCCGAAAAGGGGGATTTGTTTATTCAGTTAATTCATGCAGATTCCAGAGAAACCGAACTTATGAGCCTTCAGACTCACTGTGAGCTTCATTGTACTTAGCCAGAACCTTTTCCTTAGCCTTTTCCAGTGTATTTGCCTCAAGTTCATCATTATAATTCTTATTTGTAAGGAATGCAGGAAATGTGCCAAAATACTTACCGCTCTTAGCTACTGAACATACAGCAACACCGTCCTGAATATATACAGAATATCTTGCAGTAGTAATTGTATCTGAATAATACTTAATATACGGAAGTGCTTCTCCGAAAGCCTCTCCGTTCTCGTTCTCCGAAATGTTATTATCATACCAATCGTCATCAAGTGGGTCTACACCCTCTTCGTCCATTTCTTCAAGACCTGAGTTTACGTTTGTGAGAATTGTCTTAGCGTCAGCGTTGGCAGCCTGAATCTTTGACTTCTTTACATAGCCGAGCATAGCCGGAACGAGGATAGCAGCAAGTACACCGATGATTGCGATAACAACGATGAGCTCGATAAGGGTGAAACCCTTCTTTGTTGTTTTCATGAAAGAAAACCTCCTTATATAAATTTCTGTTTGGGGTTGTGACTGATTCACTGTCCGTCCCCTTAATGTACTTATAGTATAGCACTTCATTCATAATTTGTCAATAGTTTCTTGAAAAAAATTTCATGAAATTCTGATTTTTTACATCGAAACGGTAAATAGACATTTTTTTCAGGTACTTTTCGTCATTTTCAACAAATTAAGAATTGATAAAAAATTTTAAGTGATGTGATTATCTCATACCGCCGGTAGGAACTCCGCCCATCTGCGAGAGGAAACGATAAAATTCCTGTTTATCCTGACATTTTTCGAGCGCGTCAACTTCGCCGATTATGCCCTTTGCAGTATAGCGGGCAAGTTCCTGGTCAAGTGACATCATGCCCTGCTGTTTACCTGTCTGTATAGCCGACTGGATAAGATGAATCTTATTATCACGAATCATAGCAGAAATAGCATCTGTTACATTGAGGATTTCCATAACAGCGATACGTCCTGTGCCGTCGCGCTTCGGGATAAGAGTCTGAGAGATTACGCCGACAAGGTTATTTGCAAGCTGTGTACGAATCTGCTGCTGCTGATGTTCCGGATATACGTCGATGATACGGTTGATTGTATCTGCCGCGGAAGTCGTATGGAGTGTACTCATTACAAGGTGACCGGTTTCGGCGGCGGTAACAGCTGCCTGAATAGTCTCAAAGTCACGCATTTCTCCCACGAGGATTACATCGGGGTCTTCACGGAGCGCGGCTCTCAGCGCAAGTGCGAACGACGGAACATCATCGCCGATTTCACGCTGATTTACCATACATCTTTTATGCTCGTGAACATACTCGATAGGGTCCTCTACTGTTATTATATGCGCCGACCTGTTAAGATTTACAAAGTCAATCATACCCGCAAGAGTAGTTGATTTACCCGAACCGGTAGGACCTGTTACAAGCACAAGTCCACGCGGACGCATTGCAAAATCCGCAAGAATAGGCGGAAGCATCAAATCCTCAAGAGTAGGAATATCATTCCGGAGAAGTCGGATAGCGATTCCGGGCTTGCCTTTCTGGAAGTACACGTTTACACGGTGACGGTATCCGCTTTTCGTCTGGAATGAAAAGTCCGTATCAATATGATTATTGATTTGTGTCTGCTGCTGTTCGTTTGTCATCTGATTCACGATGTCGAGTATTTCCTCCTCGTCCATTTCCGGATACTGTGAACGCATTGTTCTGAGTGTACCATTAAGACGTACTACCGGAGCAATTGCATTTGTAAAATGCAAATCTGAACAGCCCAGCAGACGAACCTCGTCGAGAATACGGTGAATATTTATAACGCCCATTTTATTAGTTCCTCCTTAAAATTATGCAGATAGATTATGATTATACAGAGAATGTGCTTCTTACAAGCTCATCAATTGATGTCTGTCCTGCCTGTACAAGTTCAGAAGCATTATCGCGGAGAAGTTTAGTTCCGTTAGCCTTTGCAGCCTGTTCGATTTCCTCCTTGCCGCCTCCTGCTGCGATGATTGCGGAAACCTTTGATGTACAGTGAATAATCTCATGTATAGCGGTTCTTCCTCTGTAGCCGGTATTGTTGCATGAAGTACAGCCTACAGGCTCGAAAATCTGTATAGATGACGGAATACCCATAAGGTCATTTTCTTCTTCGGTTGACATACGGGGTCTCTTGCAGTCGGGGCAGAGAACTTTTACAAGTCGCTGTGCGATAACGCCGATAAGCGATGTAGCAACCATGTAAGCGGCAACGCCCATATCAACAAGACGTACAACTGTTGAAGCGGCATCATTTGTATGAAGTGTTGAAAGAACAAGGTGTCCGGTGATAGCGGCACGGATTCCGATGTCAGCGGTTTCAGTATCACGCATCTCACCAATCATTACTATATCAGGGTCCTGACGGAGAATTGAACGCAGAGCAGCCGCGAATGTCATACCAGCTTTCTGATTTACCTGACACTGATTTATTCCGTCGATAGCTTTTTCGACAGGGTCCTCAACAGTTACGACGTTTACATTCGGTTTTGCAATTTCGCCAAGTGCGGCGTAAAGAGTTGTTGTTTTACCTGAACCTGTAGGACCTGTTACAAGGATAACGCCGTGCGGTACACGGAGCATTGATTCAAAAAGCTGATAGTTATAATCCGACATACCGAGGTCTGTAATCTTACGGAGCGCAATCTGTCCGGTTGAAAGGATTCGGATAACGATTTTCTCGCCGTGTACCATAGGAAGCGACGACACACGGACATCAAGCGTACAGCCGTCAACAACCTGTGTGAATCGTCCGTCCTGCGGTATTCTTTTTTCGGCGATATTCATGCCGCTGATGAGTTTGAAACGTGTTGTCAATGCGCTGTGTACGGCTGACGAGATATTCATGAGTTCAACAAGGTCGCCGTTTACACGGATTCTGATTCTTGTATACTTATCGAAAGGCTCGATATGGATATCGGTTGCGTCTGCTCTGAACGAGTTCTCAACAATAGTCGTAGCAAGTTTTACGATAGGCGCGGATTCAACTCTGTCTTTGGCTTCGTCCTCCTCAATACTTCCGCCTAAATCGCCTGCCATCTGATTTACGCTGTCGAGAACTGTATCAACGTTCTGCATTGAATAGCATTTTCCGATAGCTCTGTTGATAGCTGATGTTGTCGCAAGTACCGGAACAGTATCCATACCGGTTGAAACCTTAATATCCTCAAGGACTATGAAGTTTACAGGGTCATTTGTAGCTACTGTAAGTCTTTTACCGGTCACCGCGATTGCGATTACAGTATGTTTTCTTGCGAGAGCCTCCGGAACTCTCTGTACCGCGTCCGTGTTGATATCGATATTATCAAGGTCAACATACTGTACGCGGAGCTTTCCGGCAAGAGCCTTTGTGAAATTGATTTCACTCATGAACTTCAGTTCAACGACAACATCGCCGAATTTTTTAGTTCCGTTGGATTCTTTCTGTGCCTGAAGAACCTGTTGGAGCTGTTCTTCGGTAAGAAGTCCCTGACCGACCAGATAATCGCCAATTCTTTCGTTTCTCATATCTAAACCTCCGATGATTTTTTAGAGACTGACTGATTACATCAGCAAATCTCCTGAAAATGTCCTGAAATCAGGACAGTCATAGAACCTGTTTTCACAGGATACTGTACGTATTGTCAGAAAATTATGCATAAAATGCACAGACCATAAAAAGAACAAGTTGTTAAATAATACTTGAAAAAAATAAAAAATTATGTTATAATGTAAATATTAATAAAATTTATGTTAGGAGGTCAAAAACCATGTCTGATTTTGTGAATATGCTCCACGACCCGTACGCGGAGCTGCCATTCAAGCTTATGTTTTTAACCATTGTATTTCTTTTCGGCATATGTATCGGAAGCTTTCTGAACGTTGTCATAATACGGCTTCCGAGAAACGAATCTCTTATAAAGAGGTCGTCCCACTGCATGACCTGCGGTACAAAGATAAGACCGATTGACCTTATTCCGGTTTTCAGCTGGATTCTCCTGCGCGGAAAATGTCACAGCTGCGGTGAGAAGATATCTCCGCGCTATCCTGTTGTGGAAAGTCTGAACGGAATAATGTATATTCTTACATTTATAGTGCTTGATATTAATGCTAAAGCCATAATAACCTGCGTTCTCATGTCGCTCCTGATAGTTGTGGGCTTCATGGACTGGGACACTCAGGAGATTGATATGATAGTTGTAGGAATTATACTTCTCCTTGCCGTACCTGCCGCGATATTCACTGATGATGTTACGCTCCTGCACAGATTCATAGGAGCAGCTGCAATAAGCGTTCCGTTTTTCATTATAGGAGAAGCAAGTCGTCCTGTAATCCGCAAAAAATACGGCGAGGATTTCCGTGCCATTGAACTTGGCGATACGCTGCTCATGGCTGCTGCGGGCGCGCTCCTCGGAACACAGGCTGTTATCGTTTCAGCATTGATAGGGATTATTTCCGCTGCTATAGGCGGAATAATCATAAAAATAGTCACTAAGGATTCCAAATTTGCATTCGGTCCGTGGCTTTCAATCGGAATTGCCGCGGCTATGCTCTGGGGAAACAATATAGCATCATGGTACATATCGCTTCTCACGGCAGAACCTACGGTCTGAAAATCAGATATAAATATTCTGAACAAAAATAATTACAGGCAGCAGCAAACAAACTGCTGCCTGTTTTTATTAAGATTTTATCAGTCGATTACTAGCATATTGTCGTTTAATTCTGACGGACTGATAAATACAATATAGATATTGTCATCGCTGTCGGCTTCATTTGCCTGCTCATAATAGAACGGTCTTGCCGAACTGACCGGTTCAAATACAGGTCGATGATTAGTCGGGTCAAATACCGGATTAACGGCCAATGTTAATGGGTCAGTCTCGTATTTCTGTCTGTAACACGGCTGTGAATTTGTAGCATTTATTATATTTATAAATGCCATACTTACGGTATCCATACGCGCCGGATACTGAAATTCAGGCTCGGTAGATACATCTCCGTCAGTAGCTTCGGCATTTACACCGTTTTCTGTTCCATATGCAACAACGCTCATTGAGAAATTGTATGCATTCGGTCTGCCGTTCTGGAGCACGTTTCCGTCCTTATCTGTCATTTCCACGAGATGACTTTTGTAGTTTTCCGGACGGTTGTCAGCTGACGCAACCGGCTCAAGATTATAATATCCTGCCTTATAGTAGAAAGAATAATCCTGAAAATGTTCTTCATTCAGAACAGGTGTCCAGTTCTGAACCGGAGCTGATGACATGAGAGTTTCGGGGTCGATAGAACCGAGACGACTGTCCTGCGTAGTGAATCTATATACTTTCTCATATATCTGACCATCGGTATTATCCATTTTAAGAACACGCACATTACCCTCAATCGGATAAGGTGTTCCGCTGTTGTCCTTTATGGTTACAGCACCGTTCAGATTCAATGAAACAATATCTCGTATCTGATATACTGACGGTTCTTCTCCGTCATATATATGTACGAATTTTGAATAGCGGAGCGAATTTTCAAGATATTCGCTTACATTGTCAACATATGCGCCGGTTTTTTCCTTTACCGATGTTGATTTCATAAGACGTGTTGCAGGGTCGATAAACGACATTACAAGCGTCAGGATAATGCTGAAAATCGCAAGGACAATGATAAGCTCAATAAGCGTAAAACCCTTTAAAACTTTATTTTTCATTTTAAATCCTCCGGTTCTGCTTATGAGGGAGAAATGTCGGTTATATATCTCATATTGAGACCACTTCCGGCACCATCGGCATTATCCTGCATTTCGTCATCATCGAAAGCATAATTGATATTACCGTTTACTCTGATATTATTGTTTACGACAATTTCAATGGATTCCGTAGGGCGCGGCGTGCCGGCAACAATATTATAATACTGTGCTTCGGCGATAGGAGCTTGCATAGCCACGCGCTTATCCATATTATTGGAAGCCTTTGTATATTTGTTTATTGCACCTGCTGTTCCGACGATTATTGTTGTCATTACAGCGACGATAGCAAGCGAAATAATAATCTCGACAAGGGTCATGCCTTTAAACTTTTTTTTCTTGATTCTGAATTTTTTCACAGCATTTCCCCCTTAATACTCATCGTAGTACAGACCGTAGTAACTGTATACTGCGTCCTGCGCCATATTGTTGCCGGTGTTTGAGCCGTCCGGAATATAAATAACAGAAAGCACGTTCGGAATATTTGTATTTTTGGAGTTTACAGCTCCGAAGATTGCAAACTGGAAGTCATTTACGCCGTAATCACCGATTTCCATGCCATCATAATAGAAGCTTCCAACAGCATTGTCCAGAATACGGTTTCCGTTCGTGGAGGCAATGCTGAGGTCAAGGTTAGGTGAAACGATATTTGCTGTCGCATATCCTGTAAAGTCGCTGAAATTAAGTGTCGGGTTTGAATCGCTTCCCTTTGTTGTTTCAGCATAGATATAAAGATTCGGCTTCATATTTGACATATCAACAGATGCTGTCACTGCCGGAGCACCTGTTCTGCTGACAACTTTATAATCTTCACCATAATGGTCAGCAAACGTATTCCAGTAAGATGTTGTCGTTATAACGCAACCGTCTCCGGAGTTACCGTAATGATTGATATATCCGCCTGAACGTACAATCATATGAACCTTTCCGGGAACATCGTCTCTTACAACAATAGTCGCATCTTTTGCAAGGCTAAGTCTGTCAACAACAATTACGATACCTGTTGCTCCGGGGTCAAGAACGATTGTTTTTCCGCCCTCAAGAGACATATCAAGCACGCAGTTCTGGTCGATATAGACTGTTCCGTTTACCTTATCGGCAACTGAAGATGATACACTTATGTTATACTTCTGCATACCGCCGCCGGCAATATCGCCGTAAAGATTTGAAACATATCTTCCGACTCCGGATATAATACTGTCTTCACTCGTGAACCTCGGGAACTCCGGAACAAGATTCTTGATAGAACCGTCAGTCTCACTTGCTGTAATAAGATTATAAACGTCAGCAAGCTTTGGTTTTACAGTTCCGTCTTTCAAGAATGATGAAATATCATCGAGGTCCATATCATACTCATACGGGTCTGATACCTTTGAGAATACTTCTTCAACTCTGTTTACAATCTTGTATTTTGACTCATCGCCGACGATATTGATTCTTTCGGCGTAATCCGGATATGTTGTGCGGTAGATGTCCATTGCCTCCGCAAAATCTTCCGAAACGAGCGGATGCGTGAATGTTGCAGAATCAACCGGCACACCGATATGTGCTTCATATTCGTAGTCGCCCTCGGAATTTACACCAAGGTAAACTGTTTCTGCATAATATCTGTCATCTGTTCCGGCAATCACTTTAACTTCCGCATCTGCAACAGGAGATAACCATTCTGCTATTTTGCTCTTTCTGTCCTCGCTGTCCACGATGTCGTCATTAATTTCGTACTGGTCATCGACGAAGTAGTAAACATATGTCAAATCAAGCGGGTCAACACCCTCGACAAGTTCGCCGTTTACGATATATCCCGGAATATTAAGCAGTTCGTCGTTGACTCCGCGATAAAATCCGTCAGATGTATCGGGTATAAATCTGTAATAATAGCATACTTTATTATCAGCATCGACTTCACCGCCGTTTTTGGTGTAGAGCTTATGATCTTCTGCTACTGAAACATCTCCGGTTACATTGCCTTCGATAACGACATTACCATTTACTATTACATTCTGACCAAATTTACAGTTGCCTCTTACGCGGAGGTCTCCCTTTACGGTAACGTTCTCAATTTCGAGATTTCCGTTTACGCACACATCACCGCATACAGTAGTTGATGGTGATGTGTCAATAGTCTGATAAATTACAGAACCGGTCCATGCTTTAAGCGCATCTTTCGGATTGTTTGAACCGATATAGTTATCTTTATCTGAATCCATACAGTATATATTAGCTGACATCCATACATCATTGCCGGTATCAGCGTTTATGCTTCCGCAGAAAAGATTTACAGGGAATGAAGAATCACGCGGACCTATGAGCGCACCGGTAAATTTTCCGTCAACATATACGTAAGGAATCTCAGTGAAGTCAAATTCATCTGTATCTCCGCTATACACATAATTCAAATGGTCTCTGTTATTTGCTGAGTTTACATCCATATCTCCCCAGACTGTAAGACCTGTACCCTTTTCAGGGAAGTATATGAGTTTACAGTTTTCAATATGCAGATTGTTGTAAACATAGAGGTCAGCGGAATAACCTGAACCGGCGTTGGTGAGACTTGTTGTCTTGTCTGCCGGAAAAGAACTGGCAAGAGATGCGTGATTGTCGTCATATCTTATTGCCTGTGCCTCAGACAGTGACGGAATACCAATATATCCGCCTCCCCAGATGCTTACCTGGCAATTGAGCTGCGCCTGTGCTGTCGTTGAGAAACCCATGCCTCTTGACGGAGGCGGCGGTGGCGTATCAACGAAGTTTTTCATTACATAAATCGAAGATGTCGAGGTAACACCGCCGAGAGTTACTTTCGCCGTAAATCTGAGAACATCGCGCGGCTCCCAGAGCATACTGTCAGGATTCTGATACATTCTTGAACCTGCATATGCGATTTCAACATCATCAACATGACCCATTCCTGCTCCGTCCGGAATAGTAACAGGAACATTAATAGATTCGCCGGGAGCATCAATTTCACCGACTGCCTGTGCAAAAGCTTCACCTGCTGCTGATGAGCTTCCGATAGCTCTTATAGTACTTTCCGCGACATTGCGCGCGGTGATTCCGGTCTGTGCGCTGGAATAATTTGCATGCGCCCTGTTGTTTGATGCTAAGGCAAGTGCCATAGTTCCGAACAGGAACACAATAAGAATAGACATGACAAAAACAACTGTCAGCAGAACCGAACCATGTAGTTTTCTATTCTTTTCTGTTTTCATTTTATCTACCGCCTTTCCAGTTATATTTTTCTTCAATATCCACAGCCCGATTAAAACAGGCTGTATATTCACTGCCCTTCCATACAGAGCAGAACATATACCGCTGAATTTTTACGCGGCAGACTCTGCACGGAAGGGTAAATTCTTTATTACGTATGGGCTGCAAATATTGTCACAATAACTCAAGCGAATATCAGTTAGCCATTTCCACATTCGGTTCGTCCATCTCATAGATTGAATAGAGAGTTACAACAAACTGAGCGGTAGGGTCTTTTTCTTCGTCCTTCTCGTTACGATTTGCAGGTCGTTCCTTTATCTCCATGTTGGCAAGCGATACTGAATTGATAAGGATAGTTTCAGGCTGTTTTTCGATAGCTTCCATATATTTCCATATATTATCCTTGTCTTTGGCAGTAACAGTAACAGTATACTGAGACTGGAGAACCTTTTCAGCAGTTCTTGCTTCAAGAGCTTTGCTTTCAGCCATTTCACTGTCAGTAACAGCTTTCTGGAAACCATTGACATCGGACTGTGTAAGAAGGTCTTCGCCGACAATCTTGGGAGTGAAGTAGTAATAGTCAAGTGTATTTGTTCCGAGGTCGCCGACAGAAAGTGCTGATACCTTGACTTCGCTGTCTTCGGCGAAACTCTGCATATACTGGTCAACCTTTCTGGTATCGTAGATACTGTTGTATGCAACGAAGTCATCAGTAAGAGCAGTAGTATCGTTGTATGTCTTTTTTATTGTCTCTTTAAGACCGCCGATTTCAGCGATTTTTGAATCAACTTCATCGCGCTCTTTCTGAACTTCTGCGAGATGTGTCTTGTTGCTTTTTATATCCTCATTGACCGGCTTTATAAGCATAAAGATACCGGCGACGATGATTATAAGAGCAAACAAAGCACCAAGCATAACCTTGTCTCTATAATTGAGTTTCATCTTTACTTACCTCCCTTATTACGCGGCTTCTTCTTCGGAAGAATCATCTTTATTCTTTTCTGCCGGGTGGTATGCGCTTTCGCGTCCGTTTATAGCCACTGCCGTGCTGAATGTAACGGTTTCTTCTTCCGGACCTTTTACGGTACGAGCGTCTTCGCCCTCGCCGACTGTCTGTTCCTCTGAAGTAATTACGACAGTATATCCTGAATACGATGCAGCTCCGTAGTAGCCCTTGTTGTCAGCATTTTCCTCGTCAAGAAGATTGTCAACAAACAATGACGGCAGCTTCTGGACATAGTCCTTGCTTCCGGCGGCGGTTACATTGAATGTAAATGTACCGTTGGAATAGGAGGGAAGTGAAATATAACAGTCCTTTAGATTAAGTTCGCTCGCTGTAGCATCGAGCACTGCCTGAATCGTATCATACTTATCGCCGTCCACAACAGGCTGTGAGAAGAAAGCGTCATGTGAATTAACAACAGTGGTATTATAGGCATTCACAGTATCTCTCATGGAAAGAAGTTTTTCACGGTGGTCGAGCTGGTCCTTTACCTCTTTTGAATCGAGATACTGCTGAATCTCATCAATATCGCTCTCGATAGAACCGTTGTATACGCTCATGCCGCCCCATATGCCGCCGACTATTACAGCCGCGCCGACAACAAGTCCGAGCATAAGTCCGAGACCTGCATTTGCGTCCTGAGTCTTTGCACCCGTGCCGGCTTTCTTTATTGCCGCACTGATTTCGGTTTCAAGAAGATTGATTTTTTCAGTATCCTTGTTACGCTTGAACATCGCGCCGATAGCGTTTGCATAGAGCGAAAATTCCAGATTCTCATGACCGTGAATCTGTGGCGGAACGTTGATAAGGCTTGTGGTAAGGTCGAGCTTTTCGAGTTCGTCAGTAAGTCTTACATACTCATGAGTATCGCCGTAGAAGATAACATTTTCGATTACTTCGCCGGTATTACGGCTTCTGTGGAACTGGAGCATACGGAAGATATTTTCGTTTACAGCCTCGAAAACATAATCTGCCGAGCCGCCGTAGTCATCGGGGTCTACAGATGCGAAACGAGAGAATGAAAGCTGACCCTGCTCATAAAGGTTGAGAGAAATGAAGTTCGGGTCAATCTGAACTGCAAGGAGCGGCATCTTGGATTTGATTTTTGTATCGGCAAGAAGAACCTTTGTGATACAGTTGCAGCCAACCATTACCGAACGAAGGGAAATACCGAGAAGCTTGAAAACTTCCCTGTAGCTGTTTACGATTTCATAGGGACACGCCGTAGCGAGTACCTTTACCATATATTCGCCGTTATCGCCCTTGCTCTCGGAATCGCCGACTATGACATATGTAACGGAGAATGTATCGTCGAGATTAAGTGCAGCCTGCATCTGCTGTTTTACAGTTTTCTGCATATCCTGCTGTTTTACTCTCGGAACAGTAAGCTCCTTGAAGATTGTGAGGTTTGAGGACAGGGAAACGATAGCTTCCTTGTCGGGCATTTTATTTTTCTTGAGGACGCCGTTCACAAGCGTTGCAACGTTCGGAATATCCTTGACGTGACCGTTTACGATAAGTCCTTCCTCGAGGTTAAGTGTTGCAGCGGAGCTGATTTTGATTTTGCCATTGCTCTCAACGCCCTTGACAACACGTATATTTCTATCGGTTATATCAAATGACAGCATTTTCTTTTTTCCACCTTTCCGTGTTTATTCGTTCTCGATAGAGTCCATTGAACCGTAGAGTGCGGGGTAAATACCTACAACTACCATACCGATTACAAGACCCATGAAGATAAGCATTACAGGTTCAACCATGTGAACAAGACGTTCAACAGCTGAGTCTGATTCTTCCTCATAGTAGTCGGAAGTTTTTTCGAGGATTGAGTCAAGCGCACCGGACTCCTCGCCTACGTATATTACTGAGCAGAACATTGACTCAAAGAGTTCAGTTCTTGTGATAGCAGCTGAAAGTGTTTCACCCTGCTTTACCTCGTCAACGACGTTTTCAAATTTTTCGTCAACGTAGGAATTTGTAAGAATAGCTGACGCTCTCTGGAGACATTCAACCATCGGAATACCGCTTGAATAAAGAGAGGAAAGAGTTCTTGAAAAACGTGCTGTATAGATTTTTGTAACGAGCGGACCCCAGCCGGGTCCTTTAAGAATAAGCCGGTCGACCTTATATTTGAAGTCAGGGACTTTGAGGGCATACTTTATGCCTATGACGATTGCAACGACTATTGCAATGAGTATGTACCAGTAGTGAATGATAAAGTTTGAAATTGCCTGCATTACCTTGGTAAGAGCCGGCATTGTCGACGGGTCTTCGTACATATCGAAGAAAGTCGGCATGATGAATGTAAACAGGAAGATAACGATAACCACGCAGAGAACGCCGAGGATTACCGGATAGACCATAGCTCCCTTTACTGTGTTGTTGAGTTTGTTTTCCTTTGCGTACTGGTCAGACATACGCGTCATGATTACGTCGAGCGAACCGCTTGCCTCACCTGCTCCGACCATTGAAATAAGGAAGTCGGGAAATGAACCTCTGTGCATTTCAAGTGCGGACGAGAAAGATTCACCTTTCTGTACATTTTCGTAGATGTCCTGCCAGATAGCCTTTGCCTTTTCGTTTTCCTGTTCGGTTCTCATGATGTCGATAGCTTTTACAAGAGTAAGACCGGAAGTAAGCATCGCACTGAGCTGACGGCAGCAGAACGACAGTTCTTTGGTTTTAAACTTGTAGATTGACTTCGAGGAACTCGAGTCTTCTTCGCCGTAGTCCTTGATAAACAGACCACGTTCTTTCATTTTTTCGAGGAATTCCTGCTCATTCTCCGCAGTTGCCTTACCTTTGACCTGTTTGCCGCGGGCGTCCTGAGCGATATAGGAATAACTCTTCATATAACCACCTCCGTGTTTTTTGATATGCACCGGCAGGATTTTTTATTTTTAAAAAAACGACTGCCGGTACAGCCGGAACAATTCACACTGCCCTAATAAAAC
>CAMWRC010000004.1 GCA_947176565.1 uncultured Ruminococcus sp. | reverse complement strand
ATTTATTACATTACTATTTTACCCTATTTCGTCCCATAAGTCAACAGAAACAAAAAAATTTACATATGAATATTCACGGAATTTTTTCAGATAATAACATAAAGATTTGAAAGTTTTGATTTTCTTGGAGGAATTTTTAACATGAACATTACACCACAGGCATACAGCGAAATGGCTCAGAAAGCTGCACCGAAATCAAAAGCGGCTGTCAATACCGCATATGCATTTTTAGTAGGCGGAGCTATCTGCACCATAGGTCAGCTTATACGGAACATTTTTGAAAACATGGGATTTTCGCAGGAAAATTCATCAATATGGACATCGGTAATACTTGTTTCTCTCAGCGCATTGTTCACGGGACTGGGCTTGTATCAGAAGCTTGCCAGCCATGCCGGAGCAGGTACTCTTGTACCAATCACAGGATTTTCAAATGCAGTAAGCTCATCGGCGATAGAGGCGCAGTCAGAAGGTCTTGTTCTCGGAGTCGGAACAAAAATATTCAATATAGCAGGACCTGTAATATTATATGGCTGCGGAGCGGCATTTATTTATGGAATTATATATTACTTTTTTTCAAGATAATAATATAAAATAAAATAAAAGCTCTGCGGAAAAAATCCACAGAGCTTTCTGTATTTTGTAAATTATCTCTGTTCAAGCCAATCCTGCATTTTAGTCAGCTGACCGCCGGTTGAAAGATACGCATAATATTCAAGCACTTTCGATGCATCAGTAGAATCAACTTTTCCGTCGCCGTCAATATCGCCTGCGCTGCGCTGTTCTTCCGTGAACATCGAATCCTTGCCAGTAGATAAAAGAGCATATTCCACAAGTATCATTGTAGCATCTGACGCGTCAACTTTCAGATTATCATCAACATCACCCATAGGGTAGGAAATATATTCCCCTGCAATACTGTTATATTTTTCGAGTGCATATTCAGGATAATTTTCCATATCCGGCAATCTCATGAATGTACGTTCAAGGAGACTTCCCTCGGTATGTATTTCGCCTATAGTATTCAGGACCGCAGTGGCAATAGCAACATTACCTGCCTGATTCGGGTAAATATCCTTTAATGCACCGCCTCCGGACTGTATATTCGTGAAATACCAGCTGTAATAGTATTCATTGAAATAATTGTCCACCTTGTACGACATGAAATCGTCGCGGACATCAGCGACTTCGATTCCGTCAATGGCTTTGAGCTGCTCTGAGAAACTTTGGGTAATGAGTTTGAAATTAGCTCTCAGCGATACCATTACGCTCTTGTAGCCGCCAGTAAAATTTTCCTCAAAAAAAGAGGGTTCAAATTCAAGCGGATTATAAATATCCTGAAAAATAACCCTTACATCAGGATTTATAGCTTTCAGTTCATCGGCTATTGACTGGATTGCCGGCATGGTTTCGAGTTCAAATATACGTTTATATTTTGAATAATTCTGTGTATTTACTGTAGCAGTCAGATTAAGACGCATTACCTGCAAATTAGTAGTTATATTTACTGCATTGAGCGGATTTTCAATGTATGTACTTAGCTTATTCCGGTCAGTCATCAGAGATATATCAGAGAATGACGGTTTCTCCGGAATATCATTGACATCATACCAGTCCTTGAGGCAATTTATAGATGCAAACATATTCAGCATATAGTCTGATACATATTCAGTCATATCATGAGAGCCTACAGAAAGAACAACAGCATCGGAATCAGCTATCTGAGCTTTCTGTTCGTCGCTGAAATTCTGAATCTGTTCAAGTACATCATGCGCCCTTGAACCCTTTACGGCATAGTTTTCAACAGAACCTTTAAGATAACTGGCAACAAGAGTACCATAATTATATTCGCCGGCTGAGAGACCAGAGCCTGCAGAAATACCATCGCCGAGTACAGTAATCTTCATACCATTTCCGTAGCTTTCAGCGTATGTTGCCGGTAAATTTATCACAGATGCGAGAACTGCTGCCGAAGCGACAGCGCAAATAAATTTTTTCATATTATGTCCTCCATTAAATAAATTATTTTAATTGATTTCTTTTCAGAGCCTGAAAGTGACCACAGCGTGTCCGTAACTCCGATATTCGTCTCCTGCCTAACATAATTCAATTATATATCATTTTTCAGCATTTGTCAATACACCAAATCTTATCAGGGATTCCTGAAGCTGCAAATAATTCTGCTGTCATTATGCACAATCAAAATATCCTGAATTTTGTCAAATTACCGAAAATAATAAAACCCGTTGACATTATAGTTTCCTGTATGTTAAAATTACTCTGTGGGAAATTTTTCCTGAAATATATTAAACGGAGGAGTATATATGAATTCTTTCAAAAAGTATGTGGCTGAGTTTATAGGTACTATGATACTTGTTGTTCTCGGCTGCGGAACAGCAATGCTTGTTGGTTGTGATGCTGTCAATGGCGGCGGATATATCCTTACAGCTCTCGCTTTCGGTCTTGTCATCGTCGGCATGGCATATTGTGTCGGAAATATCTCCGGCTGTCACATCAATCCGGCAGTATCTCTCGGAGTGCTGATTACAGGCGGAATGAGTCTTACCGATTTCTTCGGCTATGTGATTTCACAGTGTCTCGGAGCTTTTGCCGGTTCAGGATTACTGGCAGCAATATTCAGTCTTGGAAACGTCACTGATATGACAGGCGGTTTTGGTTCAAACGGTCTCGGCGGAGTAGGCGGAAACGCACTTGCTGGTCTTATTGTTGAGTTTTTCCTCACATTTGTATTTGTTCTCACGATTCTCGGAGTAACATCAAAGAAATTCAGTCACGGCTCATTCGGCGGAATTGTTATCGGCTTTACGCTTGTTCTTGTACACATTCTCGGAATCGGTCTTACTGGAACTTCCGTGAATCCTGCAAGAAGCATAGGTCCTGCTGTAATGGCTGCTATTGACGGAAATTCTGACCCGATTTCCTGCATATGGGTATTTATCGCAGGTCCGCTTCTTGGCGCAGCCGCCGCCGCAGGAATACATATTTTCTTTGAAAACGGCATCGTAACTGAAAAAAATGCAAAGGCAGCAGCAAAAGCCGCAAAAAATAAAAAATAAATATATTGCAAACGGCTCTCCGGAAAAAAATCCGGAGAGTTTTTTTACACACATTCAAAATCAATCGTATTTATCATAAATTCAACAGTATCAATGTATTCGTCATACTGTTCAGTTCCATAGAAATTATTGGCAGCGATGTAATTATTGTCATACACATAGAACCGCATATATCCCTCTTTTGTATATTTGTAAGCTTCAAAATTATTTACTGTGACCGGTCTTATATCATAGGGGTCACGTATAGCAAATGCGCTGTGCCAGCTTACATCAATTCCGCCCGTTCCGCTTTCGGGTGTGAATCTTACTCCCCAATCGGTGAAATCGCCCTCGGTAGGATATTCAATCATTTTTGCCGTCCAGCCGTCCGGAACAAGAATCGAAAATTTAAGATTATATTCCTGATTGTCGCACACAAATTTCTGGAGCATATATCCGGTATCTACCTTTTCCGTGACTTCGACTGAATAACCCTGAGCCTGTGAGGGATAACTTTCTGAAATATATCCGTCATAAGTCACAAGAACACGGTCGCCGATATTAATATCTTTGATTTTATCATCAAAGCCTACGTTTACAAGATTCAGTTCTGATTCGTCAAGCAGAATATTTTTATCCCCAACTTCATAGACGATTCCCTCAAGATAATATAATTCTTCGGGTGCGTTCTGAGTTTCAGGCGGTTTTCTGTCCGTAACTGCGGAACTTTCTGAATTTCCGGCATTTGTCTGAACGGTTTTATCAGAATCATTTCCGGAAGAATTATTCTGTGGATTATCAGAATTATTTCCGGAACTATTTTCTGAAGAACTATCAGATTTATTATCAGAACTATTATTTCCGGCAGAATTATTTTTATTATCCTCTGTATTATTAACAGGATTTTCTTTTACTGCCGTTGTTGTGGTTTCATCGGAATCAGATACATCGGAACTGCTGTTCTGTTCCGTCCTTACTTTCGGAAGTGTAGTTACCGCTTCTGTTTCCCTGTATACGATTCCGCCCTCGTTATCATCAAGAATGGCAGGAGAGGGTGCAGGTTCATTTCCGCAGCTTGAAAGAACTGCAAGAGAAAGCAGACACGTTGATAATGCACAGATAAATTTTTTCAAATTATCATCTCCAAAAATTTTAAAATTCAGTTTCTGATTTTATGGAAAGCGTTTCAATATCTGCTGATACAAATCTGTCAGGCGAAAGAACATACACATAATCGCCGATATATACAGCACGGTTGAACATATTGATATATTCACCGTCGGAATATGATTCTATTTCACCGCGGAATATAAATTCTCCGTTCTCATAGCTGAAAAACATATAACTGTATTTTTCATGATAATTTTCACTGTCGCTCCAGTCGTTTATATTCACGGGAACGCCTATGAGATTCTTTTCCGGAGCTATCAGCAGAGCTTTTCTGTCCCATATTCCCTCAGAGCCGACATACTGCATATCATGTTCACGATTTACGGAATACAATCCGATTTCTTTCAGGTCGTACGGGTCGGAATTATCAAACATCACGATTTTGATTCCGGTCTGTATGCCGTCTTCATCGGCATCTGCTCCGAATCCTAAAAGCTGTCCGTCAGCCCATTTCTGCATATACGTGCTGTAGCCAAGAATTTTAAATTCATCTGTAATAAACGGGTCGGCAGGGTCTGAAAGGTCTATTGCAAAAAGAGGGTCGGTCTGCTCATAAGTTACGACATATCCCATATCGCCATCGAAATTCACGGATTTTATTGTTTCGTTCTCTCCGAATCCGCCTACGCTTCCGACGATATTCATATCCATATCAAGAACATAAACACGGTTATCAGAAACTCTTGTTGATGTAGTATTAATTGAAAGAATATCTGTCAAGAAATTTCTGTTGTCAGTCCATGTTTCGACAGTTGTTGCAACGCGGAAATATCCGTTATATTCGCTCATGGAAAACTGGTCGCGCACGAATCCCTCAACCGTACCGCTTGCAACAGGCTCAATAGTTCCTCCGCCTACGGATATACGCGTAATATCAGTAGAATCCCAGCCTGATGCAGTATAGATATTATCAGCAGAGCAGTATAAATCTCCTGTATATCCTGCGAGTGCCTTTGTATCTGTGTTTGAAAATTCGCCGGAAACAGTCAGATTAACGCTTCCTATTACAGTATAACTCAAAACACTGCTGTTGTCAAGTTCATTTTCCGGCAGAAGTATATCACAAGGCTCAACACATTCAAAATTATCAGTTCCGCATTCCGGAATATATTTTTCCGGTTCGCCGGAATCATTAATTGCAGAAAAATCATAAACCTGATACGTGCTTACAAGATACATATAGCCGTCAGGGGCAATCCGCACATCGCTGAAAAATCCGTCCTGCCAGTATGTTCCTATAAGCTGAGGTTCATTTTCTGATGTATATACGGAGGCAAAACACTGATTTTCCTGTTCATACTGATACTGCGCGATATAAGGAACAGCTGCGCCGTCCTGTAAAGGCTGTTCGGATTCATCAGGAATACTGCGCCATGCATTAGCCTGCCCGATAACAATAATCATATCGTTATACAGATACATTTCATTGACATACATTTCAGTATTCCAGTCATCGCCATCAATAACGTATTCCGGCGAGATGTCAAGGCTGTATGATTCAACAAATTCTCCGCCGTCAACTTCGGAGATATTTATTTTTGCAGCAGTTTCAATATTGCTGTCAAAATACAACTCCTTGCTGTAGTCATTATACAGATAATAAATACGTTCTCCGTCAGTCTTAACAATATCAGCTTCAAGAACGCCCTCTTCCTGATTATATGTTTCGGAAAAATCATTCGTTCCCCCTACTGATATTGATTCCTGAACGGCAGAATCTTCAACATTTGCTTCTGATTTCGATTCGTCCAACCCATTGAAAGCTAATGAACCGCCGGTATCGTAACTGCCCTCAATTGCGGCAGGAGCAGCACCATCAGCATTATCGCCAAAGGCTCCATAAGTTTCTGCACTTTGAAGTTCATTTCTTTTTGAATGTGAATTACGGCGTGCCTCCTGAATCATATTATAAACCTGCTCATAGCTTTCCGCACCGCTCATATACGGAGCTGCTGCCTGCTCCGGCTCAATACGTTTTTCTTCAGGAGTATCTCCGGATTTTTCAGAATTTCTGGAGTTTTTGTTTTCACTGTCTCCGCTTTTGTCAGAATCCGGAACTGCTGAATATTCACGGGAAGCATCATTATCATTATATTCTGTCTTTGCATTGTCTCCGCTTCTGCGGACAAGATTCATTGTTCCAACAGTACCACCCACAATTATGGCACAGGCTGCTACTGATGCGGCAATACGTCCGAATACTGAAATCTTTGTGATTTTCCGTCTTGATAATTCACATTCTGGATTATTTACGGAATCATCTTTGATTAATAATCCGCCGGATTTTTCATCAAGCATATTTTTCATATTTTCCGGCGAAATCTCCTCCGGAACGCTTTCTGAATCAAGTATCGCTTTGACTCTTTCATCATTATTTTTCATAGAATGTCTCCTCCTAATTCAAGTCTAAGCTGTTTTTTTATCCGTGATAATCTTGAACGCACAGTGCTTGATTTTATACCGCATATTTCAGCTATCTCACTGCTCGTATATCCTTCCAGTACCGACATTGACAATATAAGCCGTGACTGTGGGTCAAGGGAATCCATTGCAGCTTTCAGCTCGGAATCCTCACACAGCGTATCAACTGCCGGCTCGACGTCCTCTGTCATTTCCACGGTATCGGAGAAATATTCACGCTGTTTCCGCTTTATTTTAGCGGAAAGTATCTTCATCATCCAGCTCCGGAATGCCTTTTCGTTTCTCAGTCCGCCAATAGAGCAGAAAGCATCAAGAACCGCATCGCTTACAACATCGCAGGCATCGTGGGAACTCCGCAGGCTGTACAACGCGATATGATACAATTCTTTATATACAAGAGCATAAAGACGAGCAAATGCCGCAGTATCACCGTTACGTGCAAGCTTTACATCTTCGGAAAAATTATCCATAATATTCACTTCCTTGAACCGGTTACAGAAATGAAATAACCGGCTGAATCGATTCAATAATAACGTGTCGCAGATTCACAAAATTGCTGCATGGAATTTTATTTTTTGGAAATATGCACAAAAATCCCTGCGATTTCCTGTGAATTATTTCCGACTTCGCCGGTTAAATATTAACAAACTGTAAACATTTTCTGTCATTCTTGACATTGCAGAAAAAATGGTCTATACTATATATTAGCACTCAACAAGTGAGAGTGCTAATATATTTTTTCTGGAGATGTTTATTATGGAAACAAAACAGTTCAAAGCTGAGTCCAAACGACTCCTTGATATGATGATTCATTCAATTTATACACATAAGGAAATTTTCCTCCGCGAACTTATATCAAATGCCAGCGATGCTATTGACAAGCTCTATTTCAAATCACTCACAGATGATAAAGTAGGTCTGTCAAAAGATGATTTTGCTGTCTGGATTACAGCTGATAAGGACAACCGTACACTTAAAATCACCGATAACGGAATCGGAATGACTGCCGAGGAACTCGAAAATAACCTCGGAACTATTGCAAGCAGCGGCTCTCTTAAATTCAAGACAGAAAATAAACTCGCTGAAGATAATCAGATAATAGGTCAGTTCGGTGTCGGATTCTATTCAGCTTTTATGGTTGCTAAAAAGGTAACTGTTATCACAAAGGCATATGGTTCTGATACCGCTTACCGCTGGGAATCAGAGGGAATCAACGGCTATACTGTAACGGAAGATGACAAGAAATCAACCGGAACAGAAATTATCCTCGAACTCCTCGACGATACAGATGACGAAAATTACAGCGAATTTCTTGATACCTACAGAATCAAGGGACTTATAAGCAAATACAGCGATTATATCAGATTCCCCATAAAAATGGAAGTAACTCACAGCCGCCCAGTTGAAATGTCAGACGAGGAAAAAGAATCCGGAAAAACTCCCGAGTATGAAGAATACGTTGAAATTGAAACACTTAACAGCATGATTCCGCTCTGGAAAAAGAGCAAATCTGAACTCAAAGAAGATGATTACAAACACTTCTATACAGAAAAATTTTATGATTACAACGAACCGCTGAAATATTCACACGTTGTAAATGAGGGAATGCCGAGCTATAACGCACTGCTTTATATTCCGTCAAAAGCTCCTTTTGATTTCTATTCCAAGGAATTTGAAAAGGGATTACAGCTCTATTCAAACGGCGTTCTTATTATGGATAAATGCGGTGACCTGCTTCCTGATTACTTCGGATTTGTAAAGGGTCTTGTTGACAGTGAAGATTTATCACTCAACATTTCCCGTGAGATGCTCCAGCATGACCGTCAGCTGAAAGTTATCGCAAAGAGTATTGAGAAAACTATCAGCAACGAACTCAAAAAAATGCTCAGAAATGAACGCGAAAAGTATGAGGAATTTTGGAAAGCATTCGGATTACAGCTTAAATTCGGCGTATACAGCGGATACGGAATGAATAAGGACAAGCTTCAGGATTTGCTTCTCTTTACATCATCACAAGGAAAACTCGTTACTCTTGACGAATACGTAACAGCAATGCCCGAGGAACAGAAGTATATCTACTATGCTTCCGGAGAAAGCATTGCACGAATCGAACAGCTTCCGCAGACAGAACTTGTTAAGGATAAGGGCTACGAAATTCTCTATCTTACTGACAATGTTGATGAATTTGCAGTAAAGATGCTCATGAAGTACAAAGAAAAAGAATTCAGAAGCGTTTCCGCTGATGATTTGGGAATCGAAAACACCGAAAAACAGGAGGAAATCAAGGCTCAGGAAGAAGAAAACGCTGATATGCTCAAAGTTATGGCGGATTCACTGAGCGGAAAAGTAAACAAGGTTATCCTTTCACAGCGTCTTAAATCACACCCTGTATGTCTTTCAAGTGAGGGTGAAATTTCTCTCGAAATGGAAAAGGTACTCAATACCATGCCGGGAAATGACAATCAGGTAAAGGCTCAGCGTGTTCTTGAAATCAATCCGGAACATGAAATTTTCAGCAAGCTGAAATCAGCTTCTGATAACATCGAAAAACTTGAAAAGTACGCAAAACTTCTGTATACTCAGGCACTTCTTATCGAGGGAATGCCGATTGATAATCCTGTTGAGTTTTCAAATCTCATCTGCGAACTTATGTAAAGCAATTGAAACAACGTATTTTCCGCCTTTTAAGATATACTGCCTGAAATCATAATCCGGTATTTCGGTTATTATTTCATTGTCGGAAAAATCAAACACGGCATTTTTCAGAGGATATGATAATCCTATGCCTATTGCTTTGATGTAAGCTTCTTTCAGCGTCCACAGGCGGAAAAAAAGCAGATTACGTTCCGATTCATGAGCTTTTTCAATCATATTGATTTCAGATTCCGAAAAAGCCCGTTTCATCACATTTGGACGGTATGACCGGACAGATTCGCAGTCGATACCGCATTCCTTCTCCGAAACGATACACGCACATATTCCGTCAGCATGGGAGATATTGTATTTAATTTCCGGATATTCTGTCAGCGAAGGCTTTCCGTATTTATTTTTAGATATTTTAATATCGCCGGAATAATCTATATCAAGATGTTTGAGACATTCCCTCAGCAGACTGTGTGCGTGTTCATGCTGCTTTTTATTTGGAATATCAGCTATAGAAATCATAATCATAGTTATCACCATATTCAAAAGCCCACGTACTTTTCTGTACGCGGGCTTTTTATTATTTATTAATCACTCACGTGATTCAGGCAATTACTGAATCAGTCCTCGCCGTGTTTTGCAAGCTTTTGAATCAAGTATAAACGGATTCTTGCCGATATTGATTAAATTATTCAATATTCCATGTTATCTCAACGCTTTGACTTAATTCAGTTACAGGAGATGAAAGTTGACTCGCTTTTGAATCAAGAACTTTAAAAATATCATCAAGCATAAATCCATCTTCATAATCTTCATCATCTTCATCAATTAAAACAGAATTCTTTGTTAAAATTCTCAGCGTTTTAATTCCACAAATTTTTTCTCCGGCAAATGAAGCAATCATTTCTGCTTTGTCTTTGGATTTTTCAATAGCAAGTTTGAGAAGTTCTTTGTTTATTTCCTCTATATTTGAAATAATATAACTTTCCTTAACTTCAACGTTAAGTTTATATTTTTCAATAATGTTCATTAACAAATCAGAAAATTTAACATTCAGAGGAAGAACAGCGGATATTTTCCTGTCTGCTTCATATCTTTTCTCTTTGTTAGAGTGATATTCTTTCGATGTTGAATTGTTTTCAATTCTAAAAACATTCGGAGCTATTCCTGTTTTCTTTTCAATTATTTCAAGAAAACGTTCAAGTTCAGCAGATACAGCCTTTATAGATGTATCAATTGAATAACCGACTTTTTCAAAATTAAAGGTATATTTGACTAAATCGCACTCAACTTTACGTTCTGCATAACCTTTTACAGTCATTTCACCCATATTTATAATCCCCATTAATTTTTTATAAAAATCCCCGTCCGCAAGCGGACGAGGATTTATTATTAGTTCAGGGATTAGTCCTCGCCATAAAGTGTTGCAAGTCTTGTGAGATAGTCGTATCTGTCCTTAGCATTTGCAACAGCAGCGTCAAAGAGCTTTTCAGCGCGTTCAGGATTTGAACGTGCAAGCGAATTGTAACGTACTTCACCCATGAGGAAGTTCTTGTACTCGTCAGTATTAGGTGCTTTTGAATCAAGAATAAACGGATTCTTGCCCTCTTCCTTGAGCGTCGGATTATATCTGTAAAGATGCCAGTAGCCAGCTTCAACAGCTTTCTTTTCCTCAGCCTGAGCTGTAGCCATACCTGTCTTGATACCGTGATTGATACAAGGAGCGTATGCGATTACGATTGACGGTCCGTCATAAGCTTCAGCCTCAGCAAATGCCTTGATACACTGATTCATGTTTGCGCCCATAGCAACGTGTGCAACATAAACATATCCATAGCTCATTGCGATACCTGCAAGGTCCTTCTTCTTCATAACCTTACCAGCAGCAGCGAACTGAGCAATAGCACCTGTAGGTGTGGACTTTGATGCCTGTCCGCCTGTATTTGAGTAAACCTCTGTATCGAATACGAGGATATTTACATTCTTGCCTGATGCAATAACGTGGTCGAGACCGCCGAATCCGATATCATAAGCCCAGCCGTCACCGCCGAATATCCACTGTGACTTCTTGGAGAGATAAAGTTTTTCAGCAAGAATAGCCTTTGCATCATCGCAGCCGCAGGCTTCAAGAGCAGCAACCAGCTTGTCTGTAGCAGCAGCATTGGCAGCACCATCGTTATACGTATCAAGATACTCATCGATAGCAGCCTTTACTTCTGGCTTTTCAGCCTTTTCTCTGATAGCAAGAACCTTGTCTGTAACTCTCTTGCGGAGTGTCTCCTGAGCAAGATACATACCATAACCGAACTCAGCGTTATCCTCAAAGAGTGAGTTGCTCCAAGCCGGACCTCTGCCCTGCTTGTTTACAGTGTAAGGAGTTGAAGGTGCCGAACCGCCCCAGATTGAAGAACAGCCTGTAGCGTTGGCAATCATCATTCTGTCGCCGAAAAGCTGTGTAACGAGTTTAGCATAAGGAGTTTCACCGCAGCCTGCACAAGCACCAGAGAACTCGAGAAGCGGCTGTCTGAACTGTGAACCCTTAACCGTATCAGCCTTGAACTTAGCAGCAACTTCCGGCTTTTCGTCGATAGTAACGCCGTAGTTGAATACTTCCTGCTGTGCCATCTGTGAAGCGATAGGCTCCATAACCAGTGCCTTATTCTTTGCAGGACAAACATTTGCGCAGACACCGCAGCCTGTACAGTCAAGAGTTGAAACTGTCATTGTAAACTTAAGGTCGCCGAGTGCGGGCTTGAAATCAAGAGTCTTGATTCCGGCAGGAGCAGCTTCAACCTCAGCAGGAGTCATAGCTACAGGACGGATTACAGCGTGCGGACAAACGTAAGCACACTGGTTACACTGAATACAGTTTTCAGGAATCCAAGCCGGAACCTTAACAGCAATACCGCGCTTTTCAAATGCAGCAGAACCCTGCGGGAATGTACCGTCTGCCATATCCACGAATGTGGAAACAGGAAGAGAATCACCCTTCTGAGCGTTGCAAGGAATCTGGATATTGTTTACATAATCCTGAAGTGCCTTGTTGTCGCATGAAACAGAAGCCATACCCATCTGAGTATCAGCAGCATCTTTCCACGATTCAGGAACATCAATCTTCACGATATTCTGATGACCTGCATCAATAGCGTTCCAGTTCTTTTCAACAACGTCCTGACCCTTCTTGCTGTAAGAAGCTTCAGCAGCAGCCTTCATGTACTTAACAGCGTCCTCAAAAGGAATAATATCAGCCAGCTTGAAGAATGCAGACTGGAGAATCGTGTTGATTCTTGTACCCATACCTGTTTCCTCACCAAGCTTTACGCCATTGATTGTATAGAAATTGATATTGTTTTCAGCGATATATCTCTTTACCTGTCCGGGGAGATTAGCCTCAAGACCGTCCATATCCCAGATAGTATTGAGAAGGAAAGTACCGCCGGGCTTGATGTCGGAAACCATATCGTACTTGTCAATATAGCTCTGATTATGGCAGGCAACGAAATCAGCCTTATTGATGAGATAAGTTGACTTGATAGGAGTTTTACCGAAACGGAGATGTGAAATAGTTACACCGCCGGACTTCTTTGAGTCATATGCAAAGTAAGCCTGAGCATAGAGGTCTGTATGGTCGCCGATAATCTTGATAGAGTTCTTGTTTGCGCCTACAGTACCGTCTGAACCGAGACCCCAGAACTTGCAGGCAGTTGTGCCGGCAGGAGCTGAATCAGGATTTGCTTCAAGCGGAAGTGAGAGGTTTGTAACATCGTCCTCGATACCGATTGTGAATCTCTGCTTTGTTTCGTTCTTGAATACTGCAACAATCTGAGCCGGAACAGTATCCTTTGAACCGAGACCGTATCTGCCTGTGAATACAGGAATATCATTGAACCTTGTACCCTTGAGAGCAGCAACTACATCAAGATAGAGCGGTTCGCCGAGTGAGCCGGGTTCTTTTGTTCTGTCGAGAACTGAAATTCTCTTTACGCTGTCGGGAATAACTTCAACGAGTTTTTCAGCAACGAAAGGTCTGTAGAGTCTTACTTTTACGAGACCGTATTTACCGCCCTGAGCATTGAGATAGTCAATAGTTTCCTCGATAGTTTCATTTACTGAACCCATAGCAATAATGATATGTTCAGCATCAGCAGCACCATAGTAATTAAAGAGCTTGTAGTCTGTTCCGATAAGCTCATTGATTTTGTTCATGTAATCTTCTACAATAGCAGGGAGAGCATCATAGTACTTGTTGCAAGCCTCACGAGCCTGGAAGAAGATATCAGGGTTCTGTGCAGAGCCGCGGAGAACAGGTGTTTCAGGGTGAAGTGCGCCGTCTCTGAATCTCTGAGCTGCGTCCTTGTCGAGAAGTGAGAGGAGAGTTTCGTCGTCCCATGTCTCGATTTTCTGAATCTCGTGGGAAGTACGGAAACCATCAAAGAAGTGGAGGAAAGGAACTCTGCCTTTGATAGTTGAAAGATGAGCAACTGCACCGAGATCCATAACTTCCTGTGCGCTTCCTGAGCAGAGCATAGCATATCCTGTCTGACGGCATGCATAGACATCTGAGTGGTCGCCGAAGATATTGAGAGCATGTGAAGAAACGCAGCGCGCAGAAACGTGGATAACGTTAGGAAGAAGCTCGCCGGCGATTTTATACATATTAGGAATCATCAGGAGCAGACCCTGTGAAGCTGTGTATGTGGTTGTGAGTGCGCCTGCGGAAAGTGAACCGTGAACAGTACCGGCAGCACCTGCCTCTGACTGCATTTCAGCAACAGTTACAGGCTGACCGAAAAGGTTTTTCTTATCCTTAGCAGACCAGCTGTCAGTAACCTCAGCCATAACGGACGAGGGAGTGATTGGGTAAATAGCAGCTACATCAGTAAAGGGATATGACACCCAAGCAGCAGCGTTATTACCGTCCATGGTTTTCATTTTTCTTTTGATTGCCATTGGTAGTGACCTCCATTAAAAAGTTTTTCAGTTGTACACGCCATAACGGCATATAACCTCATTTGATATTATATCATAAATTCAGGACTTTGTAAATAATTTTTTGGCATAAATAACAAATTTATGTTAGCGACAGCAAACTAATTGTGAATATTATTTGTCTAATTTATACAAAATGCTTTTTTAGCACTTGTGAAAAGTGCCAAATTACAGCGGTTTTTCATAATTTTTTCACGAATTGACTTGACGTAAGTCCAAAAATACGGTATAATATCAGTAGTGCTAAATAATCTTCGAATTATTTATCACTCGTTTTGTTGTCTCCTTTCTTTTGTTCTACACATTTTATTTTTTTATTTCAAAAGCCTGCTGTAATTAGCAGGCTTTCTTTTTTGTATACAATATCAGCGTAAGCTATTCAAGCTGTTTCGCAAGGAATTGTGATGCCGCCGTTATAAGGCTTTTTTGTAAATCATTTGCCTCTGTATGCTTTTCTGCTGTCATAAAAGCCACTGCTCCGGACACATCTCCGGCAGATATTATAGGCAGAGCCGCAATAGCTGTACGGTCGATACCCTCAGCCGGATAGAAATTATTTGTATTTCCATCGGGGCAGAAATACTGTCCACGGTTTTCCATAATACTCTCAAGCTGTGCTGAAACGCGGCGTTCAGACACTTCCCGACGAGGTATGCCAGCTGAAGCTACAACATGGTCTTTATCAAAAATCAGCACCGGACAACCGGCAATCTTATACATTACCTCGGCTACATTTGCTGCATTTTCTCCCATTTCACTTATGGCTGAATATTTCTTGAATATTACCTCGCCCTCGCTGTTAGTATATATTTCAAGTGGGTCGCCCTCACGTATACGCATAGTCCTGCGTATTTCCTTTGGGATAACTACACGACCCAAATCATCTATTCGTCTTACGATTCCTGTTGCTTTCATAAATAATACCTCCGCAAATTTTTTCCTTTGCACCCATATTATTTGCATTCGGAACTAAAATATACAGAAAAATAAAAATTCCGCTGATTTCTCAGCGGAATTATATTTTAAGAAAATTTTGTTAAACGGTTTAATTATTCGTTGATAGCTGTAACAACGCCTGAACCTACTGTTCTGCCGCCCTCACGGATAGCAAAACGGAGTCCCTCTTCGATAGCGATAGGAGTGATAAGCTCAACGTTCATAGCTACGTTATCGCCAGGCATACACATTTCTTTATCAGCAGGAAGTGTAACAACGCCTGTAACGTCAGTTGTTCTGAAATAGAACTGAGGTCTGTAGTTGTTGAAGAACGGTGTATGACGACCACCCTCTTCTTTCTTAAGAACATAAACCTGACCAGCAAACTTTGTGTGCGGGTGAATTGAGCCGGGTTTGCAGAGAACCTGTCCACGCTCAACCTGGTCTCTTGTGATACCACGGAGAAGTGCGCCTACGTTATCGCCAGCCTCACAGAAGTCAAGAGTTTTTCTGAACATTTCAAGACCTGTAACAACAGTTGTCTTCTTCTCATCAGAAAGACCAACGATTTCAACCTGCTCGTTTACATTAAGACGTCCACGTTCTACTCTACCTGTAACAACAGTACCACGGCCAGAGATAGTCATAGTATCCTCGATAGGCATAAGGAACGGCTTAGCATCGTCTCTTTCAGGGCTTGGGATATACTCGTCAACAGCATTCATAAGCTCGAGGATAGGAGCATATGCAGGGTTGCTGAGGTCATCCGGAGCTTCGAGAGCCTGAAGAGCAGAACCCTTGATGATAGGAGTATCATCGCCAGGGAAGTCATAAGATGAGAGAAGGTCACGGATATCCATCTCAACAAGTTCGAGAAGTTCCTCATCGTCAACCTGGTCAGCCTTGTTCATGAATACAACGATTGCAGGAACGCCAACCTGACGAGCGAGAAGGATATGCTCTCTTGTCTGAGCCATAGGACCGTCAGAAGCAGCAACTACGAGGATAGCGCCGTCCATCTGAGCAGCACCCGTAATCATGTTCTTAACGTAGTCAGCGTGACCAGGGCAGTCAACGTGAGCATAGTGACGAGCATCTGTCTCATACTCAACGTGAGCAGTATTGATAGTGATACCACGCTCTCTCTCTTCAGGAGCCTTATCAATCATATCGTAAGCCTCATACTTAGCCTGACCCTTCATAGCGAGAGTCTTTGTGATAGCAGCAGT
>CAMWRC010000003.1 GCA_947176565.1 uncultured Ruminococcus sp. | reverse complement strand
TAAAAATTGCTTCATTAAGAAAATCATCTAAAACAGGATATTCTTATTTCTCTATTTTTCTGATTATATAATTCATAAATTCTCCCGAAAACACGTTATATATAAAATTTATTTTTTTGATACAGCCGTTTTTACAGATACACCTTTAATATGCCCAAGTTTACCTGTAAGACTGCTTATTTTATCAGGCGAAGCGTCAACTGCAACGGAAATAAGCGATATTCCGCGTTCTCTGTAGGGTATACCCATACGTCCGATTATTATTTCATTATATTCATGCAGTATGCTGTTGACATCTCTGACCGCTTCAGGGTCATCAATGACAATCGCTGCAACTGCGATACGTTTTTCATTCATTCAGAATCCCATCTCTTTCAGTTCCGATACAATCTTAACATAAAACTTAGTTATATCGGAAATTTCGTATTGACTTTCAGGTTTCCGCCGGCTGAAATTCACACGTCTCATATCGACCTCATCAGGGTGGGAAATCCCGCGTCTGCCCGTACCGGTAAAAACGCCCTTGAAATCTCCCCAAGCTACTTCTTCCGGAGAAAGCATACCATCGCTTCTGCCGTTCAGCATTTTGACTGTCGCCCACGGAACAGCCATTATAACATCGCTGAATACGCTGCGCATTTCAAACGCATAGCTTCTGTAATATATATCAGGTTCATCGGGATTTTTCTCATTGAATCCATTCATGAAACCGGTTGTGAGCTGTTCGAGGCAACGGTATGTCTGAGGATTCCCGTCGCCGCCCAGCTTCATGAAGAAATCAAACACACTGCTTCCGCCGCGCAGAAGAAAATCCGGAAGTTTCATGAGTTTATCCATAGTTTTTGAGCCGTTGTGAGGTGAACTTATAGTTGTTACAGACGCAATATATTTTCCGAGTCCCATTGTTGAAATCAGATAACGCGCTTCGATTCCACCCTTTGAATGAGCAATTATATTGACTTTCTCCGTGCCTGATTCTGAAATAAAATCCAGAAGAGATTTTTCCAGTTTTACGCAGTTGCTTTCTATAGAGCCGTTAGCGTCCTGAAATCCGAAAAAAACTTTTGCGCCGTATTTTTTCAGGGTATCGGGGATTCTTCCCCAGTATCCGATTTCGCTGTCACGGAATCCCATACCATGTATCATGAATATCGGATATTTTGTATCACATATTTTATATTTATTCTTATTATTATCCATAAAAAATAAAAATACCCGCAGTTACAGCGGGCATATAGAAGTCAGTAAATTTACAGTTGACCGATAACAAAGATTACTCTGCTGCCCGAAAACATCGATTAAAGTCTGCCGATTCCGGAATAAATCCCATAATCCGCATATATATTATACTACATTCACACAGATATGTCAACACTTTTCGTTAGCAGCCAATAACATTTAAAAAACCGACTGTCGGAACAGCCGGTTTTTGAATTTTTAAATATATTATAGAATCTTATCAATCAAGCTTATCAATCTGTTTTGCATCGAATTTCTGAATAGTAAGCGCATCAACCGGAGAAAGTCCTGTTTCACCGTCAACATCACCGTTCACCATTCCCTGCTCCGAAATCGTATACTTATCCTTATTGCCTAGATACTGCAATATCAGCGTAGCATCAGCAACGGAAACTTCTCCGTCACAGTTTGCATCGCCTGCAAATCTTTCGCCAGACGGCTCTGATGAATCTGGAACACTTACAGCAGTTGTAACCGTTGTTCCTTCCGGCTCAGAAGAATCCGGAGCTTTTGTCGTAACCGGCGGCTTTGTAGGATTCGTATTGCCGCTTTCTGAAAGAACATAGAGATTTTCAGGCAAATCCTCAAGATTTATGCAGTAGTCGCTTGAACCGAGTTCCTTCAATGTATCTTTATTATTGTAATTGTCGCCGGAAAGGAAATTATCCTGACCGTTATCGTACCATGTACAGAAATAAAGCCACGTTGCTTTTTCCGTAGTTATATTGGACAGACTCGGAACTGTACTGTTTTCCATAATTGAAATCATCTTGTTGCCGTCAACATAATCATGAAGCGACCAGTAAACATTACTGTTGCAGTCCTCGTTAGGACCTTCTGTAAGACCATCATGACGGTTATATACAGTATCATACTTATCAAATCCGACAATATCAGCCTTGCTGTCGCCTACATACCATTCGGCAGATTCATCAGACCATGCGTAGAGATTCTGAAGCCAGATAAGATTGTGAACGCCGTATTTATTTGTGAGCTGGTCATAAAGATAATTCCAGAGTGCTTTATAATCCTCTGCGCCGTCCTGCGCCCACCAGAACCATGCACCGCTTCCGTCCGCGCCTCCGTTGCCCTCGGCTTCATGGAAAGGTCTCCACATAAGCGGAACGCCTGCTTCCTGAAGTATGAGGAACTGCTCTGCTAAATCTGCAATTGCAAGATTGAGATAATCATTTTCCTTAGTTCCCTCTTTTACAGCGTCTGCAATGCTGAACTGTGAATTATTCTTGTATGAACACTGTGACCAGTCAACAGCTTCTCCCAGCTCATAATTTGAAAAATCGGTCGGGAGATTTATATGCCAGCAAGCAGTTGCAATTCCTCCGCGTTCCTTTACCCATTCAATGACACGCTGAGTTGTTCCGTCGTCCCAGCCGTAAAGCGGATTATAATTCATGAAGTCAAATCCGCGTATAGCCGAATATTCGCCTGTTATTTCCTTATAGGCGTCCATCTCCTGGTCATAATAATCATACTTGTAATTCCGGTTCTGCTCGTCATAGGTATATGTTCTCACATCGTCAGAACAATGCCAGTAGAATTTATTTCCGTCCTTGTCAACGGCTTCGCTTTCGCGGTCAATGACATATTCCTTACCTTTTCCGTCAACGCATTTATCCTGTGAAGCGTCGTATCTTATATCTGTAGATACGCTGTGACCGCCGCCGTAAATTTCCTGCTGACCTGAAAGGATTCCCTTTCCGTAAACGCTGCTCAGATATTTCATAAGAGCCTTTGTTTCGTCTGTAGCATCGGGGTCGCATGGTACTCCGGAAGCAACAGTAACATCAGGAAATACTGCTTCTGTAACTGTAACCTCATCTATTGCAAGATAGCCGTACTTGTTCAGGAACGCTATTTCATTTTCACCCGCCTTGAGACGTACAACTCCAAAATCAATATCCGTCCACTTATCATAATATGGAACTGTTTTGGAATACTCAACGCCGTTTATAGCAATAGTTTCCATACGTCCGCTGCCCTCTTTGTCTAGTATCTGCAATCCTCTTACGCTGACATTATACATACCGTCCTCAGGAACAGTAAGCGTAAACGAAACCGGACCTCCCGTTATATAAGTAAATCCCTCGCCGTTGAATCCCGGAAATTCATCAGCATATATTTTTGTCCACAGCTCTGCGCCTTCCATATCTTCGCCCTGAATCGTATATGGGAATACTGTATCAGCTGCAGATACCGGAGCTGTAAACGGCATGGAAGCAGCAGCCATTACAGCAGCTGATATAAATGCCGTGATTTTATGTGTTTTTTTCATTAAAATAACCTCCTGTTGATTATCCCTCATACATCGTCAACCGATGTTTCCTGTACTTTAATTATAAGGCATTTCACATTAATTTACAAGCAGATTCCTCAAAAAAAATTCATGCTTACAAAAAATTCAGATATATTCACAAAAAGTCAGTGTTTAAACTGTAATTTCAGACAACTTCATACTTAAACATTGCTTAAATAATAAGAATCTCCCTGATTTTTCAGGGAGATTTAATTATCTGTCAGTCTTTTTCGCATGATTCCACTGCTTCTTCCGGAGTACCCATTCCGAACGCAACCATAGCGATTCCGTTTCCATAATCATCGAGTGTTGAAATATTGATATAAATAGCGGCTTTTATCTGTTCATGTGTCGGAATTATATTGCCGCAGTACATACTTGTTTTGTATCTGATTTCTCCGTCTTTGTAGTCCATTTCAAAATTGCCGTGATTAAGACCATAGTTAGCACGTGTGATAAATTCCGCCATTTCGTTTATACAGTCTTTATCTGCTTTGAGTGCCGGAACAGATACGACAACAAACGAATCCTTCAGAACATTGATATAGATATCAGCGCTTTTAAGTTTTGATTCAATCCTTATTCCTGTTCTTATAATGCCGTCATCATCGACCTCACTGAATTTCCAGTCATCTTCATGAAGAAACATTGAAACAGCATCCGCAATTTCCTTTGAATAATTCTTAGCCATTTTAATTCTCCTATTCTTCGCACATACGGATAGCATCTTCCGGAGTACTCATTCCGAACGCAACCATAGCGATTCCGTTTCCGTAATCATCGAGCGTTGAAACATTGATATAAATAACGGCTTTTATCTGTTCAGGTGTCGGAATCATATTGCCGCAGTACATACTTGTTTTATATCTGATTTCTCCGTCTCTGTAGTCCATTTCAAAATTGCCGTGATTAAGACCATAGTTAGCACGTGTGATAAATTCCGCCATTTCGTTTATACAGTCTTTATCTGCTTTGAGTGCCGGAACAGATACGACAACAAACGAATCCTTCAGAACATTGATATAGATATCAGCGCTTTTAAGTTTTGATTCAATCCTTATTCCTGTTCTTATAATGCCGTCATCATCGACCTCACTGAATTTCCAGTCATCTTCATGAAGAAACATTGAAACAGCATCTGCAATTTCCTTTGAATAATTCTTAGCCATTTTAACCCTCCTGTTATTCGCACATACGGATAGCATCTTCCGGAGTACCCATTCCGAACGCAATCATAGCAAGACCATTTCCATAATTATCGAGCGTTGTAACATTAATATAAATCATTGCCTCAATCTGTTCATGTGTGGGAATCTCATCATCGCTGAACAAACTTGTTTTATATCTTATTTCGCCGTCTCTATAGTCCATTTCAAAATTGCCGTGATTAAGACCATAGTTAGCACGTGTGATAAATTCAGTCATATCTTTTATGCAGTCTTTATCTGCACTGAGACTCGGCACTGAATTCACAATAAATCCATGTTCGAGAACATTGATGTAAATATCAGCTTTTTTGAGCTTTGAATTAAGTTTAACGCCAAGTTCTATGATTCCGTTTTCATTCACTTTCTCAAAATTCCAGTTATCCTTACGCAAAAAATCCGTTATCGCTGCTGCGATTTCCTTTGAATAATTTTTAGCCACAAAAGCACTTCCTTTCAGCGGACAGCGAACATCATAATATCCACCGTATGATAATATTATACCACATCTTTCACATAATGTCAAGCAAATTTATGACAATATACAAAAAAATCCCTGAACTGTCGGTTCAGGGATTCATTAATTATTTTGCAAGTGCCTTTTCAAGCCATATATTTGCAATATCCAGAGCTTCATAAAGACCGCAGTCGCGTTCAGTAGTCTTTACAAAGGCTTTTGCAGGATTAGGCTCATTTGTAGCCATCTGTACTACTCTGACTTTTGAAGTCATTTTTTCGCCTTTGACATCTTTAGTTCCGAGAATCTGTATCCATATAACATACGGGTCGGACATATAGCCGTAATACATCTGGTTACCGCTTCTTACAAGCGGATACCCCTTGTATGTGTGGAATTTTTCAATCATACTTTTTTCCTCCCATTCTATAATCAGAGCGTATTCATATAAAATAAATCCGCCTAAAAGATGCGCCATGTTTTTATGAGAACAGATTCCAAGAACCTGTCCTCATTTCCATGTTGTAACAAAATCTTCGTCTGTTTCCAGTCTTTCGGCATTTGATGCAAGTGTATCAACAAACGATTTTGATATATGGAATCTGCTTTCGCCGTCTATAACAATAAGTGCCGTCATTGATGTCTGCTCATAAAATTCAATATTTACGTCCTCGCCTGTATACGTATCCTTATACTCAATTGATGCCATAGGTTCGCCGGTCGGAATCTCCTCACCCAATGCAAAATCCTCTGCGTTTGCGCTTATAAGAAAGCTGTAGAAAAGTCGGTAACGCTCAGAACTGAACTCACTTCCGTTAAGAGAAGCACTGAAATGCTCTGATTTAAGCGATTCAATCTCCTCATCAGGATTTATACGTCTGACATCAAAAGCGTATTCCTTTCCGTCTGCTGTTACTTTAAGATTTTCAACATTCCATACATAAGTCGCCATGAATATTCTTGATGCAATATCCACAGGCTCAATGAAGGTCCATCTTGCCTTTTCCTCTTTAACGATATAGATAACGCTTCCGCCCTCAAGCATTGCATAACTGCATCTGCCGCTGTCCTCGTAAGTAAAAGGCTCACTCAGAAGAAGTGTATACGTATTTCCGTCATTGCATTCCATAGTCACTGTACAGAACGGCGTTTCAAGACCGGCTTCAGCAATATCCGCATCGCTGCAGTGAACGGAATAAATATCATCTGCCGCAAGTCCGAACATTCCGGTAGTAATATCAGAAGAACGCTCAACAGCAAGATAAGCCCTTGCCGGTTCAACCATGATATGCGTAGCAGAAGTTCCGCCGTTGTAATTTTCGTCGTCATTCATTGCGTCATATTCAAGAAGTATATCTGTATCAAGATTCTCACGCTGTATACGCAGACTTTGCACAATCGGATATGTCTCCGGAGCTTCAAGAATTGTTGTACTTACAAAATCCATAACTGTATTGCTGTAGTTTGCAAGCGCGGAATTTCTGACAGTAAATACTGTATCAAGACCGTCTATCATGACATAGCTGACATTTCCGGTCGGAGCTTCATCGCCTATAAACATACGGCGTTTTGTACCTGATTCATATTCCACTTCAACTTCCGCCTTCGGGGAATCAAGTCCGAACTTTGCAATATCCGTACAGTTCTCCTCTATCGTCGCCTCCGAAGTGAGACCGTTGGCATTATTGGCAAGAGTGCTTATCATACTTGTTTTCATGTCTACATCTTCATATCCGTCAATAGTATATGTCACATTTTCAGAATCGGAAGATTTTTCCTGAACTACAAGAAATCCGCCGGTACTGTTTTTTACGCTGACCTGCTTTACAATTCCCTCAAGGTCTGCGCCGGTGTCGGGGTCAGTTCCCGTAACCGTATCGTCCCTGATGAGGATTTTCACGTCCTGCTCCGGTTCTGATACGGAAATTTCCGGCTCGCTTTCGTCATCAGGCTGTGTAAGCACGAGCGCGGCAAGACCTCCGCCCAGAACTGCAAGAACAGCAGTAAGTCCGATAATACCTTTAACTGCTTTTTTCATTTATTCTTTCTCCATACCAGAACGATAACTCCCGCAGCGGCAATGAGAAGCGGAATCACTACTACCACAACTGCTAAAATAACTCTTGCCATAGATGTGGAAATCGAAAGTGTATACTGCTCAAGAGCCTTTTCAGGGATTATATCGCCTGCTTCCTTTCCTGTCATGCCGTTTACGATATTCAGTACCGCATTTGCATTGTTATAAGTTGTTGTACTGGATAAAACAAGTTCATCAAGCATAAACGGACTGCCTATAACAAGAAGTTCACTGCCGTATACATCAAGACCGGACGCGGTTTCTCTGCGTGATTTAACAACAATGCTGTATGATGACTGCTCCTCGGAAACTTCATTTCCCTCATCAAGAGATACAAGATATGAAGTATCGGAGGAACTGATAAGTTCTGTGACAATGCTCTCGTTGTTCTTGCTGAGAATAGTTATGGGTCTTGCCTGCGGAGCAACTATAGGAAGTGATTCATTCTGTAATGTTCCCACTGCTTCAGAATCGCTGATATTTACAGTAGGAGCATAAGTTACGCTTCCAAGTGCTGAAATACTTGCCTGAACCATACGGCTGTCATCAAAAACAGCTGATTTTTCAACCTGTATTTTCCAGTCTGCAAGAAATTCCGTGATATTCGGAAGATTTGTAGCGTAAAAATTCGGAATATATATCATACTTTTCTGATAGTTTCCGTTATTATAGAGAAAATCGCTGAGCTTTGAGATAATATCTGCTGTGAAATCAATTCCCGGTGCGGCAACAATTACCATATCATATACGTCTGTACTCAAATCGTCTATTCCGATGTCAATTTCCGTGCAGTCATAGCCGTTCTTTGAAAGAAAATTCCTTACAGATGATGCAACTGATGAATGAACCTGGTCAATAATCGGGCTTCCGTTCATGCTTGAAACAACTGCTGCACGTACCGGATTTGCGTCCGTAACAGCCTTTACGGCTGAGGTGAGAACGCTTTCTCCTGCGAAAACCATGCTGATATTCTGCTGACTGCTATTCTGTGAAGGAGTAATCATTCCGGCAACTTCAGACGGAGATATGAATTTTATTCTTTCACCGCACTGAATAACGATTCCGCCCTCTGTAATATCTCCGTTATAATATTTACTCCAGCGTGAAACTGCATCAGGATTCTTGTTTATATCGATATATTTTACTGTAATACTTCCGTCTCCGGATTCGGCATATACGGAATACTTGTCAAGAATCTCCGGAATAATATCATAGGGACAATCAACAATCACTCCATAATACTGATAGAACATATTCTGATACTGTACAGACATACTGTCAAAATAATCCTTTGTGGTGGTGACGGTTATTTCAACGTCTCTATCTATATTTTTCAGTGCCTCGATTGATTGTTCACTCAGTTCATGGCGGTTATCGGGCGTGAGGTCGAGCTTGACCGGATAGCGTTTCATCATAATTCCGCACATGAGATTAAGCACAACCACAATAGCAACCACAAGAACTATTACAACTGCTGATACCGAACCGAAACGGAGCTTTTTTAAATTCTTCTTTTCCTTTGGCTTTTTTTCTTTTTTCTCTGACTTTTTCTCCGGATTTTTTTCCTGATTCTCTGCAATTTCTTTTTCTTTATCTTTAGTCATTGATATGTTTCCCCTTTCCTATCAGCCCCAGCGTCTCTTGTCGAGAACTCTCACAGTGAAGAAATTAAAGAGAAACGCTACACTGAGAAAGTATACAACGCTGGAAAGATTGAAGATTCCCTGAGTAAATTCAATATACTTTGAATAAAATGCAAGCGACATAACAGAATTTCTCAGAAATTCAACCGGAATACTTGCTGCAAGTGAATCCATAAGATAAAGCACGAAAAGAACAAACATACCGATTACCGCAGACGCCATCTGATTTTCGGTCAGCGATGATATGAAAAGTCCGATAGCTATGAAAGCCGCTCCAAGGAAAAGCATTGCAAAATAATTTCCCAGAAGCGTTGACCATACAACCTGACCGCATAACGCAATTATGACTGCATAGATAAATACTATACTTTCAGCAATCACAAAAAGCGTGAGTGCAGCAAAATATTTGCCCAGAACAATTGACGAAAGCCCTACCGGTGCAGTAAGAAGTCCCTGGTCTGTGCGGTTTTTCTTTTCCTCGCTGAGAAGCTTCATCGTGAGAATCGGTATCAGGAAAAGAACAATCAGAAACATCGAACCGAACATCGGCGACATATCAGACATTCCGGAACCTATAACGCCTACCGAAAAAAACAATCCCGAAAACAGTGCAAATCCTGCAAGGAACACATATCCTACTCCCGAAGTGAAAAACGCATTCATTTCACGTCTGTAAATAGCTCCCATTATTCTTCTCCCTCCTCTTTGTCATCTCCGAATATCATTTCCATTCCGGCTACAGCATCTTTTGCCTCATCGGATATTCTTTCCTGAACAGCAGCAATATCGCCGGAAGTTATCTTCAGGAAGATGTCTTCAAGAGTCATATCGGAAAGCTGGAGCATAAGTATATTCCAGCCCTTTTCGCGGCAGAGCGCATTCACAGCGCGGCGGACATCAGTCTTTTCATCGGCTTCGATGTCATAATCATAGATGCCTTTTTCCCGTTCCATATCAGCACGGACGTATTTTATACCGCCAAGTGATTTGAGAGCATTCGTTATCTCCTGCTTATCCGCGGCAGTATGTGATGTACCCTCAATCCGGATTGTCATTTTATGCTCGTTTGTGAGTTTGTTCGCAATCTCATTAGCCGTACCGTCGGCGGCAACAACGCCCTTGTTGATGATTATTATTCTATCGCATACAGCCTGAATTTCCGGCAGAATATGCGATGAAAGTATAACTGTATGATTTTTTCCGAGTTTTTTTATAAGGGTACGTATTTCAATTATCTGATTAGGGTCAAGACCTACTGTCGGCTCATCAAGAATAAGCACAGGCGGATTGTTTATAAGTGCCTGAGCAAGACCGACTCTCTGCTTATATCCTTTCGAAAGATTGCGTATAAGCCTCTCCCTCACATGAGATATTTTACAGAGGTCGCATATTTCTTTCAGATGAGCTTTTCTTGAAAGCTTGCATTTTTTAAGGTCGTACATAAAATTCAGATAGCCGTCAACAGTCATATCAACGTAAAGCGGCGGAATTTCCGGCAGATAGCCGATATTTGACTTTGCTTCTATAGGATTTTCAAGAATATCAACGCCGTTTATAAGTATCTGTCCGGACGTTGATGAAATATATCCGGTAAGCATATTCATTGTTGTGGATTTACCCGCACCGTTAGGTCCGAGGAATCCCAGTATCTCACCTTTTTCCACGGTGAAGCTTATATTGTTCACGGCTTTTTTATCGCCGTAACGCTTGACAAGGTTTCTGACCTCAATCATTTAGCTTTCTCCGTTACTGAAAACTTATAAAAAGTCATAAATTAACTTTTATGTTTCATTCCTTGTTCAGCGTGTCCATTTTTGATATGACAAGTCATCGTCTACTAATGTTTGGTGTGACACTCCGAAGGTTTAAATTCCCGACTAACGTATCGGTACATATTAACAGCACTTGTTTCTGCTATGCTGTCAATCCATATCGCATTAAATTCACACTTGCCTGAAAATCCCTGTCAATAGTGTTGTGGCATTCAGGGCAGATATAGATACGTTCTGAAAGTTTCAAATCTTTCTTAACATATCCACAGCAGGAACACAATTTACTTGATGAATAGTATCTGTCAGCCGTAATAAATCTGATGTTATTCCAGTTACATTTATACTGTATCTGCCTGTAAAATTCAAAAAAGCACTGTTCCTGTACTACTTTTGCAAGGTGTTTATTCTTCATCATGCCTTTTACATTCAAATCTTCCAGAACAATAAACTTTGGTTTTCGGCTTACTATTTCAGAAGTCACGGAATGTAAATAACTATGACGAATATTCGTCAGTCTACAGATAATTTTCAAAAGTTTCTTTTCACTTTTTACAATATTGCGTGTTTTACAGTAACATTCTCCTTTCTTGTTTTTTGAATATTTTCTGGATATTCTGCGCTGCAATCTACGCTTTCTCTTTTTTAGTTTTCTGACTTTTGCGGTCTTGTTGATATTTCTGTAAATTTTTTTATCAGAACATACTGCAAGTTCTTTAATTCCTATATCAATTCCAATGCCCTGATTTTCCGGCTGTTCTGTAGATTCCTCATATTCAATTCCCACAGAAATCCACCAGTTAAGACCATCAAAAGTAATTCTTGGATTGGAATACTTTGCATTTACTGATATTCTGTTGGGTTCTGCAAGTTTTATTGAATTGAATTTCTGTTTGTTTGTCTTTCGGCTTGCTGTCAGCTTTTCAAGTTTTACATGAGTTCCTGTAAACTGTATCTTACATGGGTCAGCATAAAAACCCGGTTTTGACCTCCGCCTGCTTTTGAATCTTGGAAACTCTGTAATTCCCTTGAAAAAGTTCAGATATGCTTTTACAGCATCTTTTACTGCCTGTTTTGCAATATTATTGCTGTAATCATTCAGCCACATAAATTTCTGATTTGTCTGTTTCAGGACTGTCAGAATACGTCTTAATTCCACATCGCCCACAAAAGAATATCCAAATTCATAATTTATCTGCTGATACCATAATGTCCAGTTATAGATAAATCTTGCAGTACCTGCACAGGCAAACAATTTTGTTTTCTGCTTGTTATTCGGACAGAGCATTACTTTTATAGTTTTAATCATCTTTGCCTCCGGCGAATTGTAAAACTCAACAGCATATTTATAACTTTTTATGTCTTTTCTTTAACTGTTGTCAACCTCCTGATTATTTTATTTTGGTATCTGTTTTTAAATGATACTTCATTTTTGTGATAACACCGTGAAAGCATTACGAATTTTCTATGGCAGATTCAACATCATGTCTTATCTGATTTTTTAGTTCTTCAACGCAGCTGAATTTCTGTTCAGGACGTATAAACCGTTTAAGACGTACCTGTATACGCGTATCATAAATATCGCGGGAAAATCCGGATATATACGTTTCCGCAAGAGGCTGTCCGCTGTAATCAACAGTAGGTTTGATTCCGATATTCGTCATGGACGGATAAAGCTTGCCGTTCACTTCTGTTTCCGAAGCATATACACCGAATTTCGGCACGAGCTGTCCTTTTTCATAAAGCTGGTTCGCCGTCGGAAAACCGATTGTATGTCCGAGAGATGCGCCGTGAACAACTTTTTTATCAATAGTATATGGTCTGTCTAAAAAAAGGTTTGCCTGTTCTATGTCCCCGTTTATCAGACAGCGGCGTATTTCCCCTGATGATACAACAGTGCCGCCGAGTTTGACTTTTTTTGCAGTACAGACATCAAACCCGTATTTCTCACCAAAATTACGCAGTTCCTCAATACCACAGACCGCATCTTTTCCGAATCTGAAATCCTCACCGCAGCAGACCGCCGCCGCATTCATTTTCCCGGCAAGAATACGCTCCGCGAACTCCTCACCGCTTAAATTGCATATTTCCTGAAATGCCGGAGAATACACGGAACTGAATCCGCATCTCTCAAATATACGCTGTTTTTCTCCGGCAGTATAAATATATCCGATGCTTCCCGATGCTTTTATTTTCACGGCTTCCGGTTCAAATGTGAATATCACAGGACTATAGCCCTTGTAGGCAAGAGCGTAGACCTTTTCCAGAACATAGCGGTGTCCGAGATGAACACCATCAAAGAAGCCCATCGCCACAGCATTTTTGACAATCCTGATTTTTCTCACCTCATATAAAATTTTTCACAACTCTGAGTTCGCATTTTTCAAAATCCGCACGCGCAACGCCGATAAATTCATGGTCAAAGCCGTATACAGAATATTCAGAAAACTCTGGCTTAATATGATTTATACGGTTCAAATCGAGTCTCACGCCGTTTTTATACATTCTTGTCTGAACTTCATTCAGCCTGATTTTCGGGAGTCCGCTGAAAATACGCTCTACAGATATAATTACATTTTCAACATTTCCTGAATCAGCAAGATTCTGAATTTCCTCAAGTGTAAAACAGTCATCAAGAGAAAAACCTCCCGACCGCGTCCGCACAAGAGAAGTCATAACACCGCCGCAACCTAAAGAATTTCCAATATCATCAATAAGACTTCTGATGTATGTTCCTTTTGAACAGATTACCGAAATCACTCCTGACTGTGAAGCTTCGTCAAAGCTTTCAAGCTTTATACTGTCAACAGTTATTTCACGTTCAGGACGTTCAATTTCAATTCCTTTTCTTGCAAGATTGCATAACTTCTGTCCGCCGATTTTAACAGCGGAATACATAGGCGGTATCTGCTTTATGTTTCCCGTAAACTTTGGAATTACATCGAGTGTATCCTTTTCTGTAACTTTCAATGAATATTCTGCTGTAATTTTCCCTGTAATATCAAGTGTATCAGTAGAAATGCCCAGCCTGAACCCTGCACGGTATGCCTTTGAAGTATCAGGAATAATATCACAGGCTTTTGTGGCATTTCCGATAAAAACCGGAAGAACACCCGTTGCCATAGGGTCAAGCGTACCGCTGTGACCGATACGCTTTTTTTTCAGTATGCCGCGCAGTTTTGCGATTACATCAAATGAAGTGAATCCTGACGGCTTATTCACACCTATTATACCGTTCATTTCAGTGCCTTTCCTACAGCTTCTATAATCTGTGCCTTTGCAGATTCAATATCGCCCTCGACAGTACAGCCTGCTGCCTTCGCATGACCTCCGCCGCCGAGAGTCTGACATATTTCCGAAACATTCACGGAATCGGCAGAACGGAACGAACACCGGAAAACATTCGGCTCGCGTTCTTTCATAAGTACGCCGACTTCCGTACCTTCAAGCTGAATAGTCATAGGTGCAAGACCCTCAAATTCATCGTAATCTATCCCGATTTCTTTCATCATATCAATAGTTACAGCGGCAATAACAAGCTTATTGTCAAGATATTCTTCCATAAGATTCACAAATTTTGATTCAAGTATCATTCTTGCCTTTGACTTTATATCAAACATACTGCGGTTGATTACGGCATAGTTAAGCTTGTGATGACGCATGATTTCGCCTATCATCTCATGAGTTTCCGCGCTTGTACTTTCATACTTGAAACAGCCTGTATCAGTTGCCATACCGGTATAAAGGCAGGCTGCTGAATAATCTGAGAGTTCAAAGCCCATAGTACGGAAAAGTCCGTAAAGTACCTGACAGGCAGCCGCATCATCAGCTTTCAGGAAAGTTCTTTCTGCATAGTCCTTGTTCGATACATGATGGTCTATGCAGAGATTTATTTTATCGCCGTAAGGTTCTTCATATTTTCCCATAAGCTTTTTGTCGGCAACATCAACAGTAATAAAAACTTCCGGAGTAAAATCAGAATCATTTTCTGTATCAGTTCTGAATTTAAACTTCTCCGGAAATTTATCGCTGCAAAGAACAGCACTCCTCCTGCCTGTACGTCTGAAAAAATCATGCAGGGCAAATCCTGTTCCTATGCAGTCCCCGTCCGGACTTTGATGAGTGAATATATATATATTGTCACAGTTTTTCAGAAACTCAATAGTTTCTCTCTCACTAACAAACATAATAACCTCCTGCCTGTCTTACAGAATGTCATTCAGCTTTCTGCTTATCTCCGCGCCGCGTTCTATTGAAGAATCAGCAATGAAATTGAGTTCGGGAGATTTTCTTATATCAAGCCGGCGGAAAAGTTCGCGGCGTATGAATCCTGCCGCGCTTTTCAGTCCTGCAACTGATTCCTTTGTCTTTTCCATTCCGCCGAGACTTGATACATAGATTTTACACACTGACATATCACCTGACAGGTCAGCTCTGACAATAGTCAGCATTTTATCAACGCGCGGGTCTTTTATATCCCTGAGAATCGCTGTAAGCTCACGCTTTATATCTTCTGCCGTACGGCTTGCTTTATAATTCGCCATATTATCAGTCCTCACGGTATTCCTCAACCATATAGGTCTCGAAAATATCCCCTTCCTTGACATCGCTGAACTTTTCAAGACTGATACCGCATTCATATCCTTCTGCGACTTCCTTTGCATCGTCCTTGAAACGCTTCAGACCTGCTATTTTATCATCAGCAATGATTATTCCGTCACGCACAACACGCACCTGACAGCCACGTACAGCCTTTCCGCTGAGAACGTAGCTTCCGGCAACCATTCCGACATTTGAAATCTTGTATACCTGACGGACTTCAATACGTCCGAGTTCAACATCACGGTATTTCGGAGCAAGCATACCTTTCATAGCTGTTGAGATTTCCTCGATTGCATCATAGATAATACGATACAGACGTATATCAACGCCGTCTCTTGCAGCATTTTCAGCAGCTACAGGGTCGGGACGCACATTGAATCCTACGATAATCGCATTTGATGCGCTTGCAAGCATTACATCGCTTTCCTTTACCGCGCCAACTGCACCATGAATAACCCGTACTCTTACCTCATTGTTGGAGAGCTTTTCAAGCGACTGCTTAACAGCCTCAACAGAACCCTGAACATCAGCTTTTACAATAATCGGGAGTTCCTTTATTTCGCCCTCAGCTATCTGACTGAACAGATTATCAAGCGTTACCTTGCGGTATGAATTAAACTGTTCCTGTTTTGCTTCGTCCTTTCTCTGCTCCACAAGCTCACGTGCAAGACGCTCGTCCTCAACTGAATTGAATATATCGCCTGCGCTCGGAACTTCTGCAAGACCTGTTATCTCAACCGGAACTGACGGTCCTGCTTCTTTAACAGTTCTGCCCTTGTCGTTTGTCATGACGCGTACACGTCCCACGGAAGTGCCGGCAATAAGCACATCACCCTGATGAAGTGTACCGTTCTGAACCAGAAGTGTTGCAATAGGACCTCTGCCCTTATCAAGACGTGCTTCAATAACCGTACCCTTTGCAAGTCTGTCCGGATTTGCTTTCAAATCCTGAACCTCAGCCACAAGAAGAACATTTTCAAGCAGGTCATCAATTCCCTCGCCGGTCTTTGCCGATACAGGAACGCATATTACATCGCCGCCCCATTCCTCGCATACAAGGTCATATTTGGTAAGTTCTTCCTTGATACGGTCGGGATTTGCACCCTCTTTGTCCATTTTGTTGATAGCAACAATTATCTGGACTCCTGCTGATTTTGCATGATTGATTGATTCAACTGTCTGCGGCATGATTCCGTCGTCAGCTGCAACAACAAGAATAGCAATATCTGTTATATTCGCACCTCTTGCTCTCATAGATGTAAATGCTTCGTGTCCGGGAGTATCAAGGAATGTAATCTTCTGTCCGTTCACTTTTACCTGATAAGCACCTATATGCTGTGTGATTCCGCCTGCTTCGCCGTCTGCAACATGAGCGTGTCTGATACGGTCAAGAATTGATGTCTTTCCGTGGTCAACGTGTCCCATAACAACGACTACAGGACAACGCGGCTCAAGATTTGTATCGTCATCATCGCTGTCATCAATAAGACGCTCCTCAATAGTAACGATAACCTCTTTTTCAACCTTTGCGCCCATTTCCTCAGCGACAATTGACGCTGTATCAAAATCTATCTCCTGATTGATAGATGCCATTACGCCGAGACCCATGAGCTTCTTTATAACGTCAGTAACGGTAGCCTTGAGACGTGCGGCAAGTTCGCCGACTGTTATGCTGTCAGGAATCATAACCTTGAGCTGCTGTTTTCTTGCGCGTTCAAGTTCAAGTCTTCTGAGTTTTTCGGCTTCGGATTCCTTTCTTGAGAACTGCTGGCGGCTTCTCTGTGCAGAACGCTGGTTTATCTTCTGCTTTTTTGACGAATAATTTTCTCCGCCGTGCTTACGGCTGCTGCCTGTTGCCATCTGGTCATAACGTTCATTATACTTATCGAGGTCAACATAACTTCCGCGCGTATCTACAGTCCGTCTCTGTGTTGAGGACGGTGCAGGCTCTGAAGTCGGTTCTGTGGAAAAGCTTGAAGTTAATTTTGTTGAAGCTCCTCTGTCGCGCGCCTTAGCCTGTTCTTTCTTCTTTTTCTTATCTCCTGACGGTCTGCTTTCAGTTCCGGAGTTCTGATTCTTTTTATCTTTCGGAGTTTCTTTTTTGGATTCAGTCTGCTTTGCTTCTGGTTTTGTCTCTTGTTTTGATTCCTTTTTCGGTTCAGGTTGTTTTACTTCAACAGAAGATACCGGAGCAGGAGCATTGACTTTCTGTTCCTGTTTTTTCTCTTCTCTTTTTTCCTCTTTCTTTTCTTCCTTTTTCGGAGCAGATTTCACGCTGGCATTTTTCTCATACTTTGGTTTTCTGTCGTCCTGTTTCTGCGAATTTTTAACATCGGAATTCTGTTTCTTTGAAGCAGCCGGTTTCTGTTCGCTTCTGCTTTCAGATTTTTTATCCGGTTTCTGTTCGCTTCTGCTTTCAGATTTTTTATCCGGTTTCTGTTCGCTTCT
>CAMWRC010000002.1 GCA_947176565.1 uncultured Ruminococcus sp. | reverse complement strand
GGCTGAACTCTTCACGCAGATTGTCAAAAGATTATGAGCTTTCTTCTCGTTCTGCCGAATGTATGGTTGTGATTTCTCATGCTTCTTTTCTTTTGAAACGTCTATGAACACAGGCTCTTAAAAAGAAGTTGTTTCGTAATGGCTTACCGTCTGCTGAGCTATATGAGCTTGCAAAACAGTACAAGGCTGAAGTCAAGGCTCTTACTGAGGAGATTTTAGAGAAGTATGGGTTTGATGTTACAGCGGTAGCTAAGATCAAGAAGCCGAATAAAACAAAAAAGCAACCTTGAATCCGGTGGAGTCGAAGTTAAAATCATTATCTGTAAATGGGTTCAAAGTGGAATTAGCTCATATGTGATTGACAAGACAAGGGATATTGTGCTATAATTATAATGATATGTTGTATATTTCTACAAGAAAAGAAGATATGGAGATGCAGCCAATGAATATTTTTAGCATAACGGGAAGCGACTTTTTTAAGGCACTTACAGGCAAATATAAGAACATATTTATTGACTGTCTTGAAATAATTTATAACTCGTATTGTACTGAACTGTCATATGGTATAGACAAGGATGTGCTTGTTTTACAGCTTACGGACTATTTTGACCGAAACAGCTCCGCTGATATACAATTTGAGGACGGTGCAGAGGTTTTCAATGATTCTCGTGCCAAAGCAAACGAATTTCTCCGAAAGCTCAAAGCATACGGATGGATCGAATATGAATTTGGCAACGATCAGCGTGCGAAAATCGTTATGCCCAATCATTCAGTTACCATTATGCAGGCTTTCTCTGCCATTACCGATGTAAAGGAAATGGAATATCAAAGCGAAGTCTCTGCAATTTATTCGCTTCTTACCAATGAAAATCTATATGACAGACCATATCCGCAGATTATCAAGCCAGTGTATGACAGAACGCTTGCACTTTTCACGGAGCTGAAAAAACTTAATACAGGTATCAGAAAATATATTGATGAATTGACGGAGGGGCAGACATCCGAAGAACTTATGGAGCATTTCTTCTCCTACAATGAGAACATCGGCTCAAAGGCGTATCACCGCATGAAAACTAATGATAATGTTTCAAGATTCCGCAACACGATCGTAAGCCGTCTCCGTGATATATTGAATGATGAAGCGATTATGGAAAGAGCAGTCATCGGCTACCAGAATATCGAGGGAGAAAACGACAAAACCGAAGCAAGCGATAAGGTCATAGAAATTATCACAAATGTGATTGGCTATTTTGATTCCTATGACGATATTGAAAAAGAAATAGAACGCAAGCATTCCAAATACCTGAGAAGTGCGGTCAACAGGGCGAAACTTGCATTTTTGAATACCAACAATATAGAGGGGAAAATCTCTACAATCCTGAGATGTCTTGCAAATGTATTTGAATCCGAAGAAGAATATGGCATTTATGATGATATGCCTGATGATTATTACAGGATATTCAATATGTTTCCTCAGAGCTTTCTCAGCGGAGAGTCGCTAAAACCGATCGGTATCTCCAAAAAGATCGTTGATGTGGAGGAAATCTTCACACCTCAGACCATTTCGGAAGAAGAAATACTCCAAAGACGAATTGCTCTGAAAGAAAAGAATGAACAACGCTTTTCAAGAAAAAATATTAATGCGTTTGTACGGATCTTGCTGAAAGACAGAGAAGAAATCAATGCGTCAGAGATCGAAGTACATACAAAGCGTGATATGATACGGTTGATTTTTATTAGTATTTACGGCAGAGATAAACGCTCCGAATATATTGTTCTGCCAAAAGAAAATATCATATGCAATAATGGCTTTACATTCAAAAATTTTACTCTGAAAAGGAGGGCAAAATAGCATGGATCATGAAACACGTCTTGATAAATTTCTCGGCAGTGTGTCAAAGGATAAATTCAGGATCAATGCCAATAAGCTCCTGAATGAATGCTTTATCCTAAAAAGCTGCACCGAAACAAAAAATAGCTACTACTTCATACTGAAAGAAAAAGAACTGTTCATTGCCTATTTTGACCTGCTCGGCTATGATATTTCAATCAATGAAGAATACGGAGTAATCTCCCTTAACAATACCTATGGTACAGGACGTATCCGTCTGAAGCTGCTTGACAGTATGATACTTCTTATCCTACGGCTTATTTTTATAGAGGAAAAGAAAAAGCTGTCTCAAACAGAAAATGTGATCGTATATGTTGACGAGTTATATGACAGATACCGCAGCCTGAGAAATGAACGGCTGAAAAAACAAGATATGCGCTCTGCACTTGGCTTATTGAAAAAATACCATATCATCAATAATCTTGACGCTGATATGGGAAATCCCGATACACGATTACAGATCTATCCCTCAGTCATACTTGCTTTTGACGGAGCAGAGCTGAATACAGTCTATGAAGAAACGAAAGATAAACTTGATAAATATGTGAACGGCGGTGAAACAGAAAGCTATGCAGACGAAGAAGATACTGACTAAACTCAGACTTGTCAATTGGCATTATTTCAGTAATGAAATGATACACCTGAAAAATACGAATTTGTTTTCCGGTGATAACGGAGCAGGCAAGTCAACAATTCTTGACGCAATTCAGCTCATACTCACCACCAACAGTCGGAAATTCAATCTTGCTGTGGGAGCAGAAAGCAAGCGCAGTTTGAAAACCTATGTCAGAGGGAAAACAGGTGAGGAGGGCAATGAGTATCTGAGAAAAGGAGCTGTCATCTCCTATATTGCACTTGAAGTATACGAGGAAAGCAAACAGCGTTATTTCGTGATCGGTGGAAAATTTGATTCACCTGATCTTGAAAGTGAAGTAAAGAGAAAGTGGTTTTGTGAGGAGGGGACACTTGACCAGCTGTCCTTTATTGTGGACAATAAGCCTGCAAAAGACGAACAGTTCAGAAACAACGGTAAAAGGGTAGTGTTTATTCATCAGACTTCACTTGCAAAGGATAGATTTAAGTCTCGTCTCGGTCATTTACAGGATAATTTTTTTGAGCTTCTTGCAAAGTCAATTGCATTCAAGCCTATGAAAGATGTCAAGAGCTTTGTTTCGCAGTTTATTCTGCCTGAGAAAAACATTGATATTGACGCACTCCGTGAGAATATCCGCAATCTGAAAGAAATGCAGCTTCTTGTGGAGGAAGTAAAGAAACAGGTAAATAATCTTGAAGCGATTCAGAAAAAATATGACGATATCCTGCATTTTGATGAGCAGATACTTGTGATAGACATTCTCATAAAGATTGCGGAAGCAGAGGCCAAAAAGGCAAGAATTGCCAATATGACAAGTCAGATCAGACTTGCAGAGCAACGCTTGGCGCAGGATGAAAAAGCCCGTAATGATCTCAGTGCTGATATACAAAGTCTGAACGAGAGATATATCAATGTTCAGATTTCGTTGAATTCAGGGGAATCTGCTTTGCTGATCGGCTCTATCAAATCCGATATAAAGGATAAGGAAAAAGATAAAAGAACCCTATCTAACCAGATTTATCAACTGAAAGAACAGTTAAAAAGAATTCGGACAGCCCTGCGGTATATTCATAAGTATAGCACTGTAACTGACAGTGAAATATCTGCTTTGGAACAAACCAAAATGGATATTCAGCGCAGAAACAGTATTGTTATTGAGATCGAATGTGCATTTGCAGAAGCCGAGAGCAGTATTCAGAATCAATTAGCGGATACAAAAGCTGAACTAACTGTTCTGAACAAAGCTCTTGAACAGCTCGCCAAAGAAATCAAAGACCTTGAACAAAACAAGCTCACCTATGACAGGAATGTCACGATGCTGAAAGAAGCGATACAGTTTGAATTTTCTGCAAGAGGTATCGTTTCTGAGGTACATATCCTTGCCGATCTGCTTGAAATATCCAACAGCAAGTGGCAGAATGCGGTCGAGGGCTATCTTAATTCACAGAGATTCTATATTATTGTAGAGCCCGTCTATTATGACATTGCTGCCGAGGTCTACGACAAATACAAATCAAAGATACATACAGCAGCTATCGTCAATACCGCCAAACTGAATACAGATGTTACGCCTGATACAACGAGCCCGAGCCTTGCAAGCGTTGTCACCAGCGAAAACCGCTATGCGTATGCCTATATTTGCTATCTTCTTGGCAGAGTGACAATGTGTGAAAGTGTATCAGAGTTAAAAGAACATCGTATCGCTATTACACAGGGCTGTATGCTTTATCAGGGTAATGCACTCAGAAAGATTGACCCTGAAATCTACAATATGCCATATATTGGAAAATACGCTTTGCAGCAGCAGCTTAAAATCAAGAAAGCGGAGTATGAAGATAAATCAGCCAGACAATCGGAGATTAAAACGCAGGAATCAAATTATAATACGATACTTTCAGTTATCAAACAGTGCAATTTTGAAATATTGAAGCCTGTTATCACTGCTCCGATCGAAATGCAGAAAATCACAGAGGAGATTCGTCTATTAAACCAGAAGCTGAAAGAAGCTGAAAATGATCCTACCTATTTACAGCTGCAAATGGAAGCTGGTGAACTGCAAGGACAGCTCGACAGTAAAAACAAGGAGCTTGACAATATCAAGCAGTCTATTACAAGAAATCAAGATACAATAGAACGTCTTACAGCTGATATTGGACAACTTGAAACAGAGGTCAGCAATATTGAATCGCAGATAAGCAATATGGGAAAAGGAAATGAAACGGCATTGCATGATGCACATCATAAGTTTGAGGAGCATAAAAAGACAAAGTCTGCAGATACGATTTGGGGCAACTATCAGCCGAGGAGAGAAACTCTCAGGAATCAGAAAGAAAAAGCCAATAACGAGCTGCATGTTATGCAATCGAAGTACAAGGACGGTGAGCTTGGTACGGGTATTGATATGATGTCTGCGTATTCCGAGGAATACAGCGCTTTAGCAAAGCATGATCTTATCAGATACGAGGAGCAGTTGAGAGTTATCAAGGATAACTGTGAAACAGAGTTCAGAGAGAGTTTTCTTGCAAAAATACGTGAAAATATCGAAAATGCCATTACACTGTTCAAGGAGCTGAACAAAACACTCAAACCGATTTATTACGGTAATGATTCCTATCGTTTTGACTATTCGGCAGATAAGCGTAAAAAACGGCTTTATGATATGATTATATCTGACTTTAATCTGGGCGGATTCAATCTGTTTTCTACACAGTTTGACGAAGAATATCACGATGAAATGAATGAGCTGTTTTCAAAGCTGACAGCTTCGGACGAAAACGGTGATGATGTACTGCGTGAATATACAGATTATCGCAGCTATCTCGATTATGATATAGAAATAATCTCAAAGGACGGAAAATCACAAAAGTTCTCTAAAATCTACAGAGAGAAAAGCGGCGGTGAAACACAGACTCCGTATTATGTGGCGATCGCAGCTTCTTTTGCTCAGCTATACAGCACAGGCGAAACGATAAGAGTTATCATGCTTGACGAAGCCTTTGATAAAATGGATGAGGAACGTATTGAGAGTATGCTCACGTTCTTTAAGTCGCAGAATTTTCAGATCATTCTCGCTGCGCCTACATCAAGATTGGAGCTGATCGGCGAACAGGCGGACAATATTGTTATGATCTATACAGATAGCAGTCATAACAGCTTTGCAGGGGAGTTCTCCTATGACGATTCATAAAAAGCAAATCCTGAACTGCCTGCTTGATAAATACGAGCGAAGTAAGAGCTTTACAGGCGATAATAAAAGAAGTCAGAGCTTTTCAGTTAAGCTGATAAAGCTCTTTCCGAAATACGGTGATGAAGCCGAATATGACCTCTATATCAGTATCAATGAAGCTATTGCGGAACTTGAACGCTGCGAATATATTTCTCTGTTAAAAAAGAAAAATGGAGTCATTGAAAGCGTTACATTAAATACGCATAAGCTGAACGAAATATATGCATTCATTTCAAGAACCCCAAAGTCAGATACAAATGAACGGTTGCTTCACCTGCTTACAATGTATGCAAATAAAAACGTGGTTCTTGCAGGATACTGTCAGTCACAAATTGAAAGATTACAAAGTAATAAAAAAGCAGAATACTTTGACGGAGATTTTACAGAATACGAAAACATACTGAAAGCCGTATCAGAAATATTTGACATTCACGAAGAAACATATATCAGAGATTTTTCAGTCAAAGTATATCATGGAGATTCCAAAGTTTTTGAAAAAATTAAACACAAGGTCACAAGACTTCTGTTTCAGTACGGGGATTTTCCGCAGGAGGAAACCATACTTGAAGATCTGAACATCGTTAAAAATCCCGGTCATGTTTATATCAAGGGCTGCGGAATTATCACGATAAGCGGTCAGGTAATTGATCTGTCTGTTATGAACGGTGATATTGCGATTTCGTCTGTCCTTTTGAAAAGCATAGATAAAATCGAGATCACGGGCAGCAGAGTGATAACGATTGAAAATTTGACAACATTCAATTATTTTTCACAGCCGGATACCTTTGCACTTTATCTTGGCGGATACCATAATTCTCACCGAAGAAATTTTATCAGAAAAATATACGAGCAGAATCCAAAAATTCCCTACTATCACTACGGAGATATTGACGCAGGAGGATTCTATATCCTGCTCCATCTGCGAGAGAAAACAGGCATTCGCTTTGTTCCGTATCAAATGGATACAGATACATTACGACAACATTCAGCTTATACAAAACCGTTGACGGATCATGACAGAAAACGGCTGAAAAATCTTATGGACAGTGAATTTTCGGATACAGCAACGTATATGCTTGAACATAATTGCAAGTTAGAGCAGGAAGCATTGGATATTGAATAAACGGCTGCACCACAATTAAACATATATCATCAAGAATACTTTTGCTCATTGTAATTACCTTCATTATGCAGTGTGAAAAAATCTCTTAAAGGCTCTAACCGCACTTATCAAATTTAATACAGAGATACGCATAGTGTAGGTCAACTTTTGAACAACAAAGTTACAAAAAGTTATGAAATGCAACTTCAAAATAGAAGAATATTTTTTGTAACCTTGAATAATGCCGATTTTACGTCAATTTTAATACAATGCCTTAAAAAGAATAAAAGCTGCGAAAACCGAACGGTATAACTCCAAGAGATAAGAAATTGTCTCAGAATTGTCTGTTTTACGGCATTTCCCGAGATTGTTTCAAAAAGTTGTTCAACTGAAAAAGATAATTATAAACCTCTTTGGTGTGAAAACATCAGAGAGGTTTTTGTGTTATTCGTCAGAAAGTTTCAGGTCAATAATTTCAGTAACCTTGGTTTTCTGCTTTTTCAGAACGTCCGCATATATGTTTGCGGTAATTCCGATGTCACAAAAAACAGTTTTTTCAGAGGTTAATTTTATTATGAATTAAAACTGTAGACATTATACGGATTTTGTGATATAATGGATATGTAAAAAAGAAAAATGAATGAAGATATTGGAAGGAGTAGGTACAATGTCATATACAGATTATCAGAAGGCACAGAAAATCGGTGAAAAAACATATAAAATGTGTGTTGCAAAGGGTAAATATCCATATCTCCCCGTCCTTGAGGATATGCTGTCACATGAAAATCCATGCTCGCAGATACGTCTCGGACTTGTTGATATCCCGGTCGAGCTTATTGTCGGTACGTACACCGCAGGCAGAACAAATGCATTTTCACGAGATTTTATGCCGCTTCTTGATTCAAATACAGAATTTGCATACAAGTGGTTTACCCTCTGCGATTCCCTTACAGCCGACGGTCAGCGAGACCCTATCATTGCATTTGAATATATGAACCGTTACTATGTAGTAGAGGGAAACAAGCGTGTAAGCGTTCAGAAATTTCTTAACGCCGTTACTATCGAAGGAATTGTCACACGTATAATCCCGCCTAAAACAGATGCAAAGGATAACCGCATTTACTATGAATACCTTGATTTTTATAGCATTACAAAGATAAATTACGTTCTCATGAGCAATGAAGGCTCATATGAAAAGCTTCTGAATCATATTTATCCTAACAAGGACGAATCCTTCTCTGAGGACGATTCAAAGACATTCAAATACTTTTTCAGTACCTTCCGCAAGGAGTATGAAGAAAAAGGCGGAAGAAAACTGCGTTCAACTATCGGTGACTCATTGCTCATTTATATCGACATATTCGGCTACGGTGAGATAAAAAACAAGACTTCACAGGAAATGCATAAGGATATCGCAAAAATCTGGTCGGAATTTCTCATGATATCTGACGAAAAACCTTTTTCCGTTATTACTGATCCCTCAAATGATACACAAAAACTCTCGCTTGCCAAATTTCTCCCCGGAAGCAATGCACCGATAAAGGTAGCCTTTGTTCACTACAAAGAACCCGATATCTCTGGCTGGTCTTACCGTCACGAACTCGGAAAGGAGCATATCGACAAAGTATTTGGCGACAAGATTGAAACAAAATCTGTTTTCACTTATGATAACTCCGATATCGGCATACTTGAAAATCTCATTGACGAGGGATTCCGTGTTATTTTCACGACAACTCCTGTACTAAGCAATATAAGCCTTAAATGCGCTGTGCTTCATCCCGATGTCATTATCCTCAACTGCTCGCTCAACAGTGCTTTTCGTCACCTCAGAACGTATTATTTGCGTATCTACGAAGCTAAATTCATTATAGGCGCTATCGCAGGAATCCTCACTCAGTCTAACAAAATCGGTTATATTGCAGACTATCCAATTTTCGGAACGCCTGCATCGATAAATGCGTTCGCTCTCGGCGTTAAGCTTGTTAATCCATGTGCGTCCGTCTATCTCGACTGGTCTACGCTAAAAGACAATGCTTCCTTAAAACGCATGGACGAAAACGGAGTTGACATAATCTCAAACAGAGACATAACTGCTCCAATTCAGGAAACACGTGAGTACGGTCTCTACGGTCTTTCCGAGAATATGCCATACAACATTGCAATGCCCGTCTGGAACTGGGGAATCATGTATGAATCTCTCGTCCGCTCAGTGCTCAAGGGAACATGGAAAAACGATGAGGACGGAAATCACGGACTTAACTACTACTGGGGTATGTCATCAGGAGCTATTGACGTTATCTTTTCGCAGAAAATACCATCGGGTACTCGACAAATGATATGGATTCTCATGAATCAGATACGCTCGGGCGTTTTCTGTCCGTTTTCAAGCGAAATAATTGACCAGAATGGTGTAAAGCAGAATAACGATGGAAATGTTATGACACCCGAAGAAATAGTCAATATCAACTGGCTCATCGATAATATAATAGGCAGTATTCCCGAAACAGCCGACCTTGATGAGGGTTGCCGTGAACTTATCGACCAGCTCGGACTAAAAAAGAATGGAGGCTTAAAATGAAGATCCTTGTCCTTTCAGACGAAGAATCAAAACTATATTGGGATTTTTACAAGCCTGGGACATTCGACGGAATCGACCTTATAATTTCATGCGGCGACCTCTCACCCCACTATCTCTCATTTATCGCTACATTTGCTCATGCGCCGGTGCTCTATGTAAACGGCAATCATGACGGTAAACCCGAATCTCCCGTGCCGGAGGGCTGTATCTGCATCGAAGATAAAATATATGAATTTAATGGGATACGCATTCTCGGTCTTGGAGGCTCCATGCGATACAAGGACGGTCCGAATATGTTCTCTCAGCGTGAAATGCGAAGCCGTGTAAGAAAACTGAAATTCAGGATTTGGCGAAGCAAGGGCATAGATATTCTCGTGACCCATTCTCCTGCCTATAAGCTTGGCGACGGTGAGGACCTTCCACATACAGGCTTTGCAGTATTCAACGAGCTGCTTGATAAGTACAGCCCGAAATATTTCCTTCACGGTCATGTTCATCTCAATTACGGCAGCAAATTTAATCGCGTCACAAAATACAAGGACACGACTATCATAAACGGTTATATTAAGCATTTATTTGAATATTGAAGAAAATTCCGGACAGAGAATTTAATCTGATAAAAAATTATAAATGATTGCAGAATTTCAATCAGAAAGGAAAGTTAATATGAGCAAAAACAGATTTATAAATATATACTGGGAGCAGTATAGACTGCTTGAAAAAAGAATGATTGAACTTTCAGAATATGTTGAAATTAATCCGAAAAATTACGCTGCTTTTTCCAATCAGTTCATTTCTATGTATCTTATGATATGCAGTGAAATAGATTCTGTTGCTGATGAAATATGTTGTCTGCTCGGTGTGACAGATAAAAAGGAACGCTTCGGAATAAACAACAAAATCACTAAAATTCTGGAAAATTATAATAATCTCAGAAACTGGAAATGTACTGTTAAAATTTCATATGAGCCTATCTTTCTTGTTCCGTTTGCTAAATTCGATGATAATACGTCGTCTGACTGGTGGCAGTCATACAATAAAGTAAAGCATTTCCGTGCGGAAAAAGATGAAAAAGGACATTACAATTACGAATCAGCCAACCTTAAAAATATACTTTCGTCACTGGCTGCTCTGTATCTTCTTATATTCAAGATGAATAAAGAGTTCGGAAATCCGGATATGGATATGGAATCTTCTGTTTTTGATATTGATTTTCCGACAGTTCTGTGATATAATTATAGTGAAAATATTTTCAAGGAGTGATTTTATGAAAAAATTAAAAGCATTGTTTTTGTCTGAACTCATAGCAGTTTCTGCTGTTGCGTCAGTTTTTTCAGCTTCCGGATTTTCCGCTTGCTGTGCGGATATGGATTCTGTTGCCGAACCAATCAGCCGTAATGTTCCGGCATATTCGGAAGGTAATTCATACGGCGCAAATGATGAACATTATTTTACGTTCTGGAACAGTTCCACACCCGACTATATCGCCTATGATTTGTCAGGAGTTCCCGAAAAACAGCGGAAAACCGTTGCCGCTGTCTGGTATAATATCAGTTCCTTTGACCGTATAGGTATGTATCAGAGCAGAAACGCTGAGCCTACTGATTATACAATCGAGGTCAACAGCGCAGAGGGCGGTGAATTTCCCGAAACAGGCTGGGAAATCATCGAAACTGTTGAGGGAAATACACTGAGTTCACGTCAGCACATCATAGATATGGAGGGCTATAACTGGATTCGCCTGAATATCTCAAAGGCGGACGATGAAGCCGGAAAAAATGCAAGCGTTAATTTTGATGTTCACGAAGCTGAAAACGGAGTTTCTGACAGCTGGCTTTTCCTCGGCGATTCCATTACAGCAGGCGGAATGAACAACTGCTACGGCACAGGATTTGCAACCCTCATCAATGAAATCGACAGCAGATATTTTCCGATTCAGGAAAACGGCGGTATAGGCGGAATCCGGAGTGTTGAGGGCAGAGAAAATATTGACCGCTGGCTTTCTGTTTCATGTGCGAAATACGTAAGTATCGCATACGGCACAAATGACTGCTGGGGAAATCCGGACAATACAGAATCCTATTATGAAAATACAAAATATATGATTGATGCAGTCCTCGAAGCCGGAAAAATACCGGTTCTGCCGAAAATCCCGGCATCTGTCAATGCTGATGTAAAGGATAATGTTCCGCTGTACAATGCGGTCATAGACCGTCTTTATGAGGAATACGGAGACAAATTGATTCAGGGTCCTGATTTTGAAGCGGTATTCACTGAAAATCCGGAATATCTCAGCGGCGACGGAGTTCATCCGTCAGATACCGGATACGCGGCAATGAGGCAGATATGGGCTGAAACTATGTATGAGCGTGTATATAAGCTTTCAGGTGACAAACAGCCGTCGACAGAACCTGTTGCAACATCAACCACGGAATCCGCAGCCACAACAACCGCAGAATCAATTACGACACAGATTACAACAACATCGACAGAAACAACAACAGAATCAACCAGAACTCTTTACGGCGATGCAAACTGCGACGGAGAAATTTCTGTTGCCGATGCAACTCTTATTCTGCAATACTGCGGAAACAAGGATAAATATACTCTTCAGGAGCAGGGATTAATAAATGCTGATGTTGACGGTACAGCAGGTATTTCAGCAGTCGATGCGCTTACTATCCAGAGATACGACGCTAAACAGATAGATAAGCTTCCGGCAGATTAAAACCTGTCCGCATTATACAGACAGGTTTATATTTCTGATTTATTTTAATATTATTTTAATTCATAGTTACAACAACACAGATACTTTTACCCTCCTGATTCTCAACCTGAATTCTGAAATTATGTTTGTCAATAATTGATTTGGCAATCGCAAGTCCTAATCCATATCCGCCGGTTGAACGGTTTCTCGATTCATCACTGCGGTAAAAACGCTCGAACAGTCTGTCGACCTCGTCCTGACGAACACCGTTTCCTGTATTGTATACGGAAAGCACAGTTTTCCCCTCGTCACGGACAAGAGATACGCGGACTGTTCCTTTTTCTTTTGAATATTTCAGTGCATTGTCAATAAATATTCCTGTCATCTGACGTATATGCTGTTCGTTTGCGTTTATACGGATTCCCTCCTCAATATTGAGAACGAAATTTTTTCCGGATTCAAATGCCTGACATTCAAAAGGAAGTGCAGCATTTTCCACGGCACGGCTCAGGTCAAATTCCGAGGTTATGAAATCCCGTGTTTTATTTTCAAGTCTTGTGAGACTTAGCAAATCATTTACAAGGATATTCATACGTCCTGCCTGTTCCTGTATATATGTAAGCCATTTATTTTCGCCTATTTCTCCGGCAAGTACGTCCGCATTGGCGGAAATAACAGTGAGCGGAGTTTTAAGTTCATGGCTTGCATCGGAGATAAACTGTTTCTGCTTATCGAAAGTCTCCCTCAGAGGACGGACTATAAGTCCGCTGAGAAAATATGCCGCGCCGGAAAGAAGAATGATACTGATTATTCCTACAATAACGGTAGTACGTTTGAGTTTGTTCATCATATCCATTTCAGCGGTACGGTCGGTGAGAACTATAAGAGTTCCGTTTGATTTCTTTTCTGTGCAGAAGCTGAGATTACCGGTCATTCCGGAAGTTTTTTTGCCTGATATAATTTTGTCGATATATTCCTGTGCGGAGTCAGCTGTGAGGTCATCATTATTGAGTGAAGCGGTATATTTTCCGTTTTCGTCTGCCATAATTACAAAAAAATCAATAGAACCCATAACTTTCGGGAATTTATCCGGCATTTCATTTTCTTTATGTTCATACGGATTTATATTCTGATTGGTTATTGTATATCCGTTCAGAACAGGAATAAAATAATTATATGCCGTTGGAACGAATCCTTCTTTTCGTTCCGGAAAATCTGGAAATTCCGGTTTGTTTTCGTTCTGATTCTGATTTTCATGATTATTCCAATTGTTCCGGTCATTATTGAAGTCATCATGGCTGTTCTGCCTTTCATCATTCCATTCCGGTTTATTATCATTTTCCGGAGGATTCCAATCATGAGGTCTTCCGGAATCCGGAAACTGCGGTTCATTCCATGCAGCCGGTTCTGTACGCTGCGGAATATCGGATATTTCCGGTTCTTGTTTTTGTGTATTTCTGCTTATTTCCGGTTTTTCCTGAACTGCTGAAGTCTGTACGCTTTCGGTTTTGGTTTCTTTTTTTGGTTTTGTTTCCGGATTTTTTTCAGTTTTTTCTACCGGAACTGTAGTCTGAATTATTTCCGGTCTTGTTTCTGGAATGATTTCCTGTGAATATGGTTCACTGTCATTTATGCCGTTATCTGTGGTATTGGATGATTCTGGTGGTATTTCAGGTTCTTTTGGTTTTGGCGGTTTTTCATTGTTGTTATTATTTTCGGGCGTATTATGGAAAGGTTTTTTTTGAGGTTCATCAGGTGCAGTGAATGTGAAAGTTGCAGTATTGCTGTTGTATTCCACGCCTTTTGCCACCTGCTGTAAAACGACTTTTGTCTGCCGTTCCATTACTGTATCCATGATGATATTTACGGAGCAGAGCAGAACAAAGAATACAGCAACTAAAATCGCTGTGATTATGCTGAAAAATTTAAGCTGAACTTTTTTGAACATATATTTCTCCTGTTCCGGATATGTATGATAATCAGGAGGATTTATGATTATTCAAGAAAATATCCGATTCCTCGTGCTGTTTTAATCTGTACAGGAGATGAAACAGCATTGATTTTCTTGCGCAGAAACGAAATATAGACCTCGATGTTATTATATTCGACATCGCTTTCGCTTCCCCATATTTTTTCGATAATGCGTTCTTTCGGAAGAATCTGATGCGGATTCGCGATAAGCATTTCCATTACATTGTATTCTTTCAGGCTGAGCTTGACATCTTCGCGGTTGCAGCTTATTGAACACGTATTTCTGTGAAGTTCAAGACCTTTGTATTCAAGACGGTTTTCGTCGATGATTTCACCTTTCCGCCTTGTCATGGCGCGCACACGGGCAAGGAGTTCGCCGGTAATAAAAGGTTTTGTGAGATAGTCGTCAGCTCCGCAGTCAAGACCGTTGATTTTGTCGTCGATTTCGCTTCTTGCAGTCAGCAGGAGAACCGGAGTATTTATTTTTTCGGAACGGAGATTTTTCAGGACTTCAATTCCGTTCATTTTCGGGAGCATAATATCCAGTATAATGCAGTCGTAAAGACCGGTAAGAGCATTGTCGAGTCCGTCAACGCCGTTGTAGAAAGTATCAACAGAATACATATTCCGTCTCAGGAGTTCGGAAAGCGCATCTGCAAGCTGTATTTCATCTTCAATAACAAGAATTTTCATAAAATCACCTCTTGAATAATTATATCATATATTCTTTAAATAGTCTTGAAAAATTAAAAATTTATGTTTTAAATTTGTAAAATTTAGTTCCAGAAATTTGTGCATAATCACAAAAATATTATAATTCTATAAACAAGCATTGACTAAGATATGGATTTGTGATAAAATTATACTGAATTTATTGCAATAAAGGAAGTGCTTATATATGCTTTCAACTCAGGAACGCCAACGACGTAAAGGCAAGCTTTCAAAAGAACTTTTACAGCAGTATGAGGAACTGTATTCGGCATTCTGCAAGAGAGGATATACAAAAAGTCTTGCAGACCAGTTTAATGAAATATTTGTAAATAATGTCAAAAAACCCGCGCCGGAGGATATAGTTCAGACTGCGCGGCTCTATGATAAGGTTCATGAATTAAAATCGGCATCGGATTGTCTTGCACTTCTTGAGGATAACAAGAAAATGTCCTCAGATGAACGGTTTGCCTATTGTATTGAATCGTTGAAAAACCGCAGTAAAATTGGAAACTGGCGCGATGCAGAGGATTTCCGGACGGAAAATATCAATTTCATGCAGAATTATTCCGTAAAAGCGGATATGATTCTGCTTGCGGATATGTACATCGCCCTGTCTCATGTTGACTGTGCTGCACGCCGGTATTCCGCAGCATTCCGGCTTCTTAAAGGATTCGGCTACAAACCGCAGGGACGAAATGATACCATGCTGCTGGAAATTCTCATAATGTGTGTGTATATATGCGCAAAATCCGGCGATACCGGAAGTATTGACAATGCCGTGAACAATGCCTGCGCTGCCCTTAAGCTTTTTGATAGTTTTGAGTTCAGCTGGACAAGAAATTACTACGAAAACAGAATAGTAGAAGCATATAATGGAATAAATTAAAAAATTCATGAAAAATTAACAGCACTGAATAGAATTTATTGGTATTTATGCTTGAATTTTTATGTGATATGTCGTATAATTAATAGTGTAGGAGTGAAATATTTCTCCTGCATCTTGATGATACATTTTATGTGTCCTGTAATTACGGCAGTAAATGCAGCAGAAATCAAGCCGGTTCAAACTCCGCCGGTGTGTATCATGTATTGGATTCAGCAATGTCTGTTGCTGTTCACTGAATGTTAAACATTAATGCCTATAATATGTTTAATTGCCTAAATTCAGTGATAAATATTTCAGCGTATCATTAAAATATCGTGTATTGCACTGCTGCTGTGCCGGAAGATACTGTCATATAGAGGGTGTGCCGGTATCTTGAAAAATGGCTTTCTGTGACAAAGTTGAGAGGGTGTCGCGGAAAGCCTTTTTCTTTGCGGAATTTCAAATCCATTGCGGTTCATAAATATATCATAATATGAATTTGTGCAAAGTGCAATAAATTCAACGGATAAATTACTGCAATTTATATATAGCATTTTGTGGAAGAATGTGGTATAATGAATATAAGTCGGTGGGGCTGTCAATGCCCTTGCCGGTAATGTTTAAAACTGGAGGTATATACCAATGGCAAAGAAATATTGTTACCTTTTCTCAGAGGGTAATGCTACAATGAGAGAACTTCTCGGCGGTAAGGGCGCTAACCTTGCTGAAATGACAAATATCGGTCTCCCTGTTCCGCAGGGCTTCACGATTACTACAGAGGCCTGCACTCAGTACTATGAGGACGGCGGAATCTCAGACGAGATTATGGCTGAAATCAATGAGTACATCGTTAAGATGGAAGGCGTTACTGGAAAGAAATTCGGCGACAAGGAGAATCCGCTTCTCGTTTCCGTTCGTTCAGGCGCAAGAGCTTCAATGCCCGGTATGATGGATACTATCCTCAACCTCGGTCTCAATGAGACAGTTGTTGAAACAATCGCTGAAAAATCAGGCAACGCTCGCTGGGCTTGGGACTGCTACAGAAGATTTATCCAGATGTATTCAGACGTTGTTATGGAAGTCGGCAAGAAATACTTTGAAGAACTCATCGACGAAATGAAAGCTAAGAAGGGCGTTACTCAGGACGTTGAACTTACTGCTGATGACCTCAAGGAACTTGCTGGTCAGTTCAAGGCTGAATATAAGTCAAAAATCGGCGTTGACTTCCCTGATGACCCGAAGGAGCAGCTCATGGGCGCAATCAAGGCTGTATTCCGTTCATGGGATAACCCGCGTGCTAACGTTTACAGACGTGATAACGATATTCCTTTCTCATGGGGTACTGCTGTAAACGTTCAGTCAATGGCATTCGGTAATATGGGCGATGACTGCGGTACAGGCGTTGCATTCACACGTGACCCTGCTACAGGCGAAAAGAAGCTCATGGGCGAATTCCTTACAAACGCTCAGGGCGAGGACGTTGTTGCTGGTGTTCGTACTCCTATGCCTATCACACAGATGGCTGAAACTTTCCCGGAGGCTTACGAGCAGTTTGTAAACGTATGTCAGACTCTCGAAAATCACTATCACGATATGCAGGATATGGAGTTTACTGTTGAGAACAGAAAGCTCTTTATGCTCCAGACAAGAAACGGTAAGAGAACTGCTCAGGCTGCTCTCAAGATTGCCTGCGACCTCGTTGACGAAGGTATGAAGACAGAACAGGAAGCTGTTGCAATGATTGACCCCAGAAACCTTGATACTCTTCTCCACCCGCAGTTCGATGCTGCTGCTCTTAAGGCTGCTACACCTATGGGCAAGGGTCTTGGTGCTTCACCTGGTGCTGCTTGCGGTAAGGTTGTATTTACAGCTGACGATGCTGTTGTATGGGCTGAAAAAGGCGAAAAGGTTGTTCTGGTACGTCTTGAAACATCTCCCGAAGACATCACAGGTATGAAAGCTGCTCAGGGTATCCTTACAGTTCGTGGCGGTATGACATCACACGCTGCTGTTGTTGCTCGTGGTATGGGCGAATGCTGCGTATCAGGCTGCGGCGACATCAAGATGGACGAAGCTAACAAGAAGTTCGAACTCGGCGGAAAGACATTCACTGAGGGAGATTATATCTCAATCGACGGTACTACAGGTAACATCTATGACGGAATCATTCCTACTGTTGATGCTCAGATTGCCGGCGAATTCGGCAGAATCATGGCTTGGGCTGACGAGTTCAGAACCCTTAAGGTAAGAACAAATGCTGATACTCCTGCTGATGCAAAGAAAGCTCGTGAACTCGGTGCTGAGGGTATCGGTCTCTGCCGTACAGAACATATGTTCTTCGACCCGGAGAGAATTGCTGCATTCCGCGAAATGATTTGTGCAGACACTGTTGAGGAAAGAGAAGCTGCTCTTGCTAAGATTGAACCTATGCAGCAGGCTGACTTCGAGGCTCTCTATGAGGCTCTTGAGGGTAATCCGGTTACTATCCGTTTCCTTGACCCGCCGCTTCATGAATTTGTTCCTACTGAGGAAGATGATATTGCGGCTCTTGCAGAAGCTCAGGGCAAGTCCATTGAGACAATCAAGAATATCATCGCTTCTCTTCATGAGTTCAACCCGATGATGGGTCACAGAGGCTGCCGTCTTGCTGTAACATATCCTGAAATCGCAAAGATGCAGACAAATGCTATCATCAAGGCTGCTCTCAATGTAAAGAAGAATCACCCAGACTGGTCAGTTAAGCCGGAAATCATGATTCCGCTTGTTGGCGATATCAAGGAATTCAAGTTCGTAAAGAAAGTTGTTGTTGAAACTGCTGACGCTGCTATCGCTGCTGCCGGCGCAGAGCTTGAATACGAAGTTGGTACAATGATTGAGATTCCGCGTGCTGCTCTTACTGCTGATGAAATCGCTGCAAATGCTGACTTCTTCTGCTTCGGTACAAACGACCTTACACAGATGACATACGGCTTCTCACGTGACGACGCAGGCAAGTTCCT
>CAMWRC010000001.1 GCA_947176565.1 uncultured Ruminococcus sp. | reverse complement strand
GTTTCAAATCACTTACTAATAAAGGATTAAAAAAAGCTTTACAGGAGGAATTTTATATGAAAAAATTTATGCTTTTAATTTTAATGTGTGCTGCTCTCGTCTCATGCGGCAAGAAAAATCAGGCACCGGAAGATATTCCCGCAAGTATTCCGGATATTACAGAAATTCCTGAAAAATCTGAAAAAACAGAAATTCCGGAGATTACAGAAACAGCCGGAGAATCTGCAATAACTGAAATTCCGGAAACTGAAAGCACCGGCAAATCAGGCTTGTCCGAAACTACAAAAGCCAAAACAGAAAGCAAAACAAAATCAGATTCAAAAACAACAACATCTGAAAAATCCGGAAATACAAGCACTGAAAAAAATTCCGGAGAAAATAATCATGAACCGGAAAGCGAAACTCCTGAACCGGTGGAATTTCGTGAGTATTATCCGGAGGACTTCAATGAAGTGGATATTCAGTTTGTCAAGCAGGACGGCGAACCGCCGGTAAATATCAGCGAATACAATCTTGATATAAAAACAGATGGTTCAAAAATGTCACCCTGCAAGGCGGTATATGATTTCGTACCTGAAACGGAAATCCCGGAATATCTGAATGACTATCCCGAACAGCTTGAGGATTACAAGATTGAAATGGAGAAAAGAAACGAACACATGAGACAAATTCTCGAAAATCCATGCGCCGGATTTATATCGTCATATTCTCTGTGCGGTGATAATCTCTATTTTATGGTAAGCTATGATGACCTCGACACATATACAAGCCATTGCTTTGAACTCTATCAGTACAATATCAAATCCAATAAACAACAGCTTCTTTACAGCTATGAAGATGCTGAAATATCAATAGCTCTTGATTACTATAAGGAAATAGACGGCGAGCTTTATATTTCCACGAATACTTACAAAACTGACGGTGACGCTTACAGCTATTCCATTGCCCGCCTTGACCGGAAAAATAAAAAGCTTGTGGATATTTCCACGCCGGAACTGCGAGAAAGACAAGACACAATATATATACTTGAAAATTCCGCCGACAGACTTCTTGTTCTCGGTTATAAAGAGAAAAATGAGGAAGAAAATTTCCATATTGTCTCGGAATATAATCCTGATACAGGAGAATGGGCAGAAGTTTTCAGAAGCGATGAATATTATCCCGTTGTACAGGGAAATGACATAGGATATTCCGAAAAAATTGACAGATATGTTTCATGTACTGTTGAGGGGAAATATACTATTCATACCGGTCTTATCGGCACAGAACTGAAAGGCTTCAACGATACACAGATGATATGCTTTACTTCGGACAGTATAAACAGACTGCTGTACATATTCGACACGGAAAAAATGGAACGGTATAAAATTGATATGAAAGGCATGGGAGATTATTTCACTTTTTATCCGATGAATGATTTATTCTATATCCAGGGTCAACTCGTTTTTGGTCATGCAATACTGCTCCCCGAAGTGGGAATGGCTTTCCAGCTTCACACAAACTACCGTACGCATTATGACGGCTCACGCCTATGGAGTTTAACCGTTGCTGTTGAAGATAGTTTCGTATCTCTGGACAGCTTTACGGAAGTGTTCTACATAGACGACAACGACTTCACACTTGAAATTATTGAATAGGAGAATATATTATGAAAAAATTTTTATCTTTAATTCTTGTACTCACTGCTCTTGTTTCATGCGGAAGCAAGAAAAATCAGACACCTGAAAACATTGAGGATATTCCGGAAATTGAAGATATTTCTGAAACTGAAAATATTCCGGAAATTATAGAAACAGCCGGAACTACAGAAGATACCGAAAAATCTACAGAATCAAAAACTACAGCCAAATCCGGAAAAAGCACGGATACTGCAAAAACTTCCGCAACTACGGTAAAATCCGGCTCAAAGGAAACTACAAAAGCAAAATTATCTAAAAACTCCGGAAATACCAAAACAGAAAAAAATTCCGGAGAAAATAATTCCGAACCGGCAGAATCTGCTGAATCTTCTGAATCTCTCGAATATCTTGAATATTATCCGGAGGATTTCGCTGAAATAAGCATAAATATTACTCGTCAGGAAAGTGAACCTCCGGCAAATATTGCGGAATATGCCCTTGAGCTTCCTGATACCGGCGGAGAATATTCACCCTGCAAAGCTCCGGAATACCGTGAAGAATTCGCTGATTTGTATGCGTACCGCTTCTGGGATTATGAACTCGAAGATTATGACAGAAGCCGGTTATCGAATATATGTGATTCCAACTATGAGGGACGGTATATTTATTACACATTTGACAGCAGATACCTGTATTATATAATTGATTTTGACGACCTGTGCGACTTCAGCACTCACTGCTTCAAAGTAATGAAATATGATACAGAAACAGCTGAAATTAAGGAACTTTACAGCTATTCCGGAATAGATTACAGATTCCTCAATCTCAAGATGGCAATAAACAACGGGGACGTTTATATGTCGTATGACAAATACTCTTACTCCGACAATGAACGTGTCAGCGAAATAAGCATGATAAAAAATGGTAAGCTTGAAAAAATCCTTGATGATTCCAGTACCAGAACGATTCTCGAATTAACCAACTGCGACACGGACAAGCTTATATTATCAAGCTATAAATCATGGTTTGACGAGAATGATAAATACCACGCATCAGGTCAGCTTTATGAATACAATTCCGGAAAAGTCAACGAAATTTACAGCGTGGATTATGACGACGGTCATATAGATATAGTTTTTCCGCCTATGAGATACAGAAACGAATTTCTTTCAGTAGACAGAGACGAAAACAATATCATAAGCGTATACAGCGACAATTTCCGGCTCAATACCGGTCTGAAAGGAGCTACATTAACGTCCGCTTCTGATAAAACAATATCATTTATTGTTAAAGATATAGTCTCATGTTTTATGTATGTATATAATTTCGATACTATGGAACGCTATGAGCTTAATGTAAAGGGGCTTACTGATGAATGGGGAGTTACTCCCATAGGTGATAATTTTATACTGTCAAACGGCGGACGGACTCATGTATTTCTTATTCCGGAAATCGGAGCGACATTCCTGCTGAAATCCTTTGACGCATCATATCCAGTGGATACTGACGGTAAAAGGGTATGGATTATTGACTCTGAAACAGGTTCTATTCATAGTGACGGCAACGGAAGTATAGCCACAAATAAACCCTCAATGCTGTATGTTATAGAACCGCAGTAATATAATAAAAGGAGATATTATCATGAAAAAATTTTTACCTTTAATTCTCATTCTTGCCGCTCTCGTTTCATGCGGAAATAAAGCAAATCAGACACCTGAAAATATTGAGGGTATTCCTGAAATTGAAGATATTTCAGATACTGAAAATATTCCGGAGATTACAGCAGCAGCCGGCGAATCTGCAACAACTGAAATTCCGGAAACTGAAATTACAAGTAAATCCGTAACTACAGTAAAATCCGGCTCGTCTGAAACTACAAAATCAGATTCAAAAACAACAGCATCTGAAAAATCCGGAAAAAAATCCGGAAACACCGGAACAGAAAAAATATCCGGAGAAAATAATTCTGAACCGGAAAGCGGAACGCCTGAACCGGTAGAATTTCGTGAATACTATCCGGAAGATTTCACGGAAATCACGGTTCAGCTTACAAAACAGGACGGCGAACCTCCTGTTGAATTTTCTGAAATTGATTACAGCTGGTTTGATACCAGTGAAAAATTATCCCCATGCAAGAGCAATCAGGAAGTAATTGACTTAAGAATTGAAGAACAGGAACAGAGCTATCTTGAATGGGATAACCCACACGGTCAGGAAATGGCAGAATCAGTCGAGGCACAGATATATGATTCTCTTGAAATACCGCGTAAAGGACGCATTATGGATTATACATACGGAGACGGAAATCTTTATTTTCTGATAAACTATGATGATTTGTGCGGCGATTATGTTCCGTCTCACTGCATGGAAATCGTAAAATGTAATCTTGAATCGCAGACCTCGGAAGTCGTTTTCAGTCATGATTCTCCGGATAATCCGATTGAATTAGAGAGAATATTATTCAATGGCGGTGATATATGGGTTACAGTATTTTATCATCAGGAAAACAGTTCACCGAAAATAATTCTGAACAAAGTAAACACGGAAAAAAATTCCCTTGAACGGAGTGCCGGTATTCCGGATGAAATAGACCACGCCCACCCTTTGGAAAATAACGACGGCAAACTGCTGATTATAGGAATGGAGTATAACAATGATAAAGGTATAAGCCATATTTATGAGCATGACCGGAAAACAAAAAAATTTCAGGAAATATACAGCACCTCCGCTGAAAGATATTACGCGGAATATGGTCAGGGCTGTGTTGTCGCTCAGGAGAATATTGATGAAGCTGCCGTTGCAGTATGTGAGAAATTCCGCCTGAATACCGGAATCAAGGGCGCGACGCTTGAAGCTGTTTCAGATAACCGCGTAACATTTATTGCTGATACGCTTACCGGAACGACACTTTATACCTACGACCTCCAGAAAATGGAACGCTATGAAATAGATATAAATCATTTTGGAAATTCAGCGGAAGCTGTCGGCGATAATCTTGTATTATCCGGAAGCTTGGGTCATACATTTACATTTCTGATTCCGGATATAGGTGCGGCGTTTGTTACGCTGTCCCTTGAAAATTCCGCAGAAATTAAAAATTCTGACGATAGTCTGTATATTGTAGGAAATCCGTACAATGATGAGCAGTATAATTTTGTCGGCGAATTTGTCGGTAACTACGACGAAGAAAAGAAAGTCTATACATTCAGCGAATAAACCAACCGGAAGTGATTTATATGAAAAAATTATTGATTTTTATGGTTTTTATTACCGGCGTTCTGGTGTCATGCAGCGAAAAAAATCAGAATTCCGAAAATAAACCGGAAATCGAAAATTCATCGGAAATAATCGCTGTTGAAACAGTTACGGCAGAAGCTTCATCAAATTCATCTGCAAAAGCTTCAAACACTACAGCTACACAGAAAACAGAAAAAGCCGGAGAATCAACAAAAAAATCATCAGAAACCTCTGCAAAAAAAACTGAATCAGGAAAATCAGACTCCGGAAAAAATAAGCCCGAACCAGAAAATAAAACTCCGGAACAGATGGAATTCCGTGAATACTATCCCGAAGATTTCACAGATATAAAGCTGCCGCTTACAATTCAGGACGGCGAACCGCCTGTGGAGGTGCAGGAATTCGACCTTTCAGGGATAGTTTCGGAAAAGAAGATTTCCCCGTGCAAGCTTCCGGAATACCGCGGCAGAGAACTTGATAATGTCAGAGTAGACAACGGTAATTTCGATGAGAATGTTTTCAGAGAGGGCTGTAACAAATTCTGCGATACGCTCTCTGCCGCCTGTATTCTCAGTACTGCCGTTGACGGAAAATATCTTTATTACACGGCAACCTATGACGACTTCTGTGCATATGAAAGCCACTGCTTTGACATCTTCCGCTATGACATCGAAACCGGCGAAAACCGCTGTATTTTTACATATTCAGACCCTGAGACTGCACACTCATTTACCAATATGAAAATATATGACGGCGATTTATGGTTTACGGAATACATAAACAGCGGTGACGGTTCTGCTGACGGAGTTTACCGTCTTGAACTTGATTCCGGAAATCTTGAACAGGTATTCGCTGTTGATACATCTGACGATATGCTGGAATTTTATCACTACGGCGATGAAATGATGGTAATTTCCGGCACTCTTGAACTTATAAATAATGTCGGTGTATCTGATACTGAATTCAGATACACATATGTTGTCTATGAGTATGATAAAAAATCCGGAAATTGGAGCATCGTTCATGAGCATACAGCCGATGCAGGCACATACATAAATATTGAAGCGGAATATCCTGTAATGTCCAACGGTGAATTTGTATTCCATGAAAAAGACGAAAACAATATGAGTACGGCTGTATGCGACAATTTCCAGATTCAAACAAATCTGCGTTCAAGCCGAATATGTTCAGCTTCTGACAAATCGGTTTCATTTATAACTCAGGACGCAATTTCAACAATTATGCACACATATAATTTTGAATCAATGGAGCATTATATAACCGATATTTCGTCCTATAAAACAAATCTTTCAATAATGCCTGCCGGAAATAATATGTTGCTGACACAAGGCAGTATGTGTATGTATATCATACCTGAAATCGGTGTAGCCTTTAAACTTGTAGGATTAGATACAGAAACCTCATCTCATATTTCTTTCAGCGAAAATATCATATCAGCGGCTGAATACAGAGAAATGACATATCCGATATATTCAGAAATCGGACTGGAAATAGAATCTTGGGACAAAAATCCGCTTAAAAAATTAATATTGATTACAGAATAATATCCTCCCCCGCCTGACAAGACGGGGGATTCCTGCTGTTGTTGGAATCATTCGCGGTTTTTAATGCGAAAAAATTTGTTTTGAGGTTGATTTTTATGTTATTTTGTAGTATTATATAATAGTGGTTATTTTAGTGCTAATAATAGAATTTTTTGAGGAGAAGGACGATGGGGAAAAAATTAGCAGATGTATTTTTTAAGGCTGTTCCGGCAGGATTCTTGATAGGAATTGGTGGAATCGTGAATCTTAGTGTTGATAATAAATATATCGGTGCGTTTCTGTTCAGTCTCGGGCTGTTTACTATAATACAGTTCGGATTCAATCTTTTCACCGGAAAAGTCGGATATATTCCTGAAAACAAACCAGCATACATACTTGATGTACTTATTATACTTGCCGGAAATATATGCGGAACCGGACTTGCTGCTGCTCTTATCCGCATGACATCAGCAGGAATGGCTATACATGAAAAAGCTGCCGCAATTATGGCGAAAAAAATCAGCGATACTCCGCTGAGCTGGGCGGCACTGGGATTTTTCTGCGGTATGCTTATGTATATCGCAGTTGAAAACGCTAAAAGATGCCGGAGCAAAAATCAGGATATTTCAGCGGTTTTCGGAACTGTACTTCCGGTAATGGTATTTATTCTCAGCGGATTCTGTCATTCGATTGCGGATTGTTTCTATATGTTCGCTGATTCACCGACATTGAACGGATTTATTTATGTTGCTGTTGTCGCTGCCGGAAATTCTTTAGGCGGAATGATTATTCCGGCTGCCGGAGTGCTGCGCAAGAAAATAATATCATAGGAATTTATATCGTAATTTTATCGGAATATAGTTTTCCGGCAAATTTATAAGAAAATTGATTTCCAAAGCGATTGACATATTGCCGGCAGCGTGGTATAATAAATACGTATACGCAAATACAATTATAATAATTATATAATAATTAAAAACTCATTTATGATATGGAGTCAACAAATGATTAAAAACGTTAATGGAATAAAGATAAACTATGAACAGAAAGGCGAGGGGGAACTTATCGTACTTCTCCACGGCTGGGGAAGTAATATAAAGCTTTTCGCAAATCTTATCGAACTTCTTTCAAAGAAATACATGGTCGTGGCAATGGATATGCCCGGATTCGGCGGAAGCAATGAACCGCCGTCAGCATGGTGCGTTGATGATTACGTTGATTTCGTGATCAATTTTATCAAGGATTACAATACAGACAAAGTAATGCTTCTGGGTCACTCTTTCGGCGGACGCGTGATTATTAAAATGAACAGCAGAAAAAATCTTCCGTTTGAGATTAAAAAAGTTATTCTCGTTGACAGTGCGGGAATACTTCCGCCAAAATCAAATAAAAAAAGTTTCCGGACGAGATGGTATAAATTCTGCCGTTCTGTTCTCTCTGTTGGAATCGTGCAGAAACTTGCTCCCGATGCTCTGGAAAAACTCCGCGTGAAATATGGCAGTGCGGATTATGCCGCCGCTTCTCCGCTGATGCGGCAGGTTCTTGTGAAAGTTGTCAATGAAGATTTAGAACCGCTTCTGCCGAATATAAAATGTCCATCACTTCTTGTATGGGGCGTGAATGATACCGCAACTCCGCTGTCGGACGGCGAAAAAATGGAAAAACTGATTCCCGATGCCGGACTTGTAAAGCTTGAAAATGCCGGTCACTATTCTTTTCTGGAACAGCAGTATACATTCAACCGTGTTATGAGTTCATTCATGAAGCTTGACGAGGAGGATAAATAATGAATCTGATTCTGTTCTGTATATATTCAGTTATTACGCTGATTTCAATTATATTTCTCTCTCTGCGCGAATTTCATATGCTCCAGCTTAACGGTTACAAGACTCCGGAGCATTCATGGTGGATGAAGAAAAATTACAAGAGATATATTTTTCCGCTTGTATGTTTTGCATTACAGTTTGCATCATTCTGGACGGATTTTTCAATTCCAATGGTGACACTGTTTTCTGTTTTCAATATTATTATAGCCATAGCAAACAAGCCGGGTAAAAAATTCAAGAAACCGTTTGTATACACAGCAAGAGTAAAACGTATGCTTACAACTTTCTTTATACTGATTGCGATTATTTTCGGAGCTGCTGCAATCATAGGTTATCAGCCATGCAGGTGTGAAAAGTGGAAAGAACATATATTTACAATTCCGGTTTCATATATTCTTATTGGTTCGGCTTTATATCTTACCCCGATACTCGTTCCGCTTGCAAATATAATAAACAAGCCGCTTGAAAAATCAATCCAGAAATGGTATATTAATGATGCAAAGAAAAAGCTTGCTTCAATGCCAAATCTGCATAAAGTCGGAATTACAGGAAGCTACGGAAAAACTTCCATGAAATTCTATCTCAGTGAACTTCTCAGTTCACAGTACGAAACGCTGAAAACTCCGGAAAGTTTCAATACTCCTATGGGTGTTACAATTACAGTACGCCGTGATTTAAAGCCCACTCATGAATATTTTATCTGTGAAATGGGAGCGCGCCGAGTTCACGAGATAAAGGAACTCTGTGACATTGCAAATCCGCACGACGGCATTATTACTTCCGTAGGTCCTCAGCATCTTGAAACTTTTGGTTCTATCAAAAACGTGGTAAATACAAAATTTGAGCTTGCGGATTCTATTTCTCCGCTTGGAAGAATCTATCTTAACGGCGATAACAAGTTTATCCGCAAAAAGCTATCAAAATATCCTCATGCCATTACCTATGGACTTAAAGAAGAAAACGACTGGAGAGCAACTGATATTTCAGTTTCTGACAGAGGTACGGAATTTACGGTAACATCTCCGGACGGAAAATCATGCCGGTACTCCACAAAGCTCCTCGGCGAACATAATGTCCAGAATCTTCTCGGTGCTATTGCATATGCCTCCGATACGGGAATCTCTATGGAAAAACTTGTGCTTCCTGTAAAGCGGATTGCCGCAGTTCCGCACCGTTTACAGCTTCTTGACAAAGGAAATGGCATGACATTCATTGACGATGCGTATAATTCAAATCCGAGCGGCTGCCACGCTGCACTTGCCGTGCTGGGGCTGTTTGATGCCTGCCGTATACTCGTGACGCCGGGCATGGTTGAACTCGGAAAAAAACAGGAAGAGCTGAATTACCAGTTCGGACAGGACGCTGCAAAATCATGTGATTATATCGTACTTGTGGGAAAAAATCAGACTGTGCCTATATTCAACGGAATAAAAGATTCCGGATATAATATGGAACAGGTATATGTTGCTGATAATCTGAACGATGCACTTGCAAAAGTTCGGGCATATAATACGGATAAGAAAAAAGTCGTACTTCTTGAAAATGATTTGCCCGATAATTATTGAGATTATCAAAAATATTAAAAAGGAGATATTTTTATGAAGATAAATCTTGCTGTCCTTTTCGGCGGACGAAGTGTAGAGCATGAAGTTTCTGTTATTTCTGCCTGTCAGGCTATGGCAAACATAAACAGCGAAAAATATAATATAATTCCGGTTTACATGACCAAAAAAAGCGAATTTTATACCGGAGAAAAGCTCATGGATATTAACAGCTACAAGGATATTCCGGCACTTCTTAAAGAGTGTACGGAATGTGTGTTCGTGAGAAGTGAGGGAAAAGTACAGCTTATCCGGCAGAAGATAAAGAAGTTCGGCTCGAATCTTATTTCTGACATTGATATTGCGTTCCCGATTGTTCATGGAACAAACGTTGAGGACGGCGTGCTTCAGGGATATTTACAGACTCTTGACCTGCCGTATGTAGGCTGTGATGTTCTTGCATCTGCTGTCGGCATGGATAAATATGTCATGAAGATTCTGCTGAAAGAAGCTGGATTTCCGGTGCTTGACTGTTGTCGTTTCGCATCATTTGACCTTGACCGCATTGACGAATGCGCTGATGAAGTGGAAAAGAAATTCGGTTATCCTGTAATTGTAAAGCCGATAAATCTTGGTTCAAGCGTTGGTATCTCAAAGGCTAACGACCGCAGCGGTCTTATAAATTCTATGGAATCTGCATTTGAATTTTCTGACAGAATACTTGTTGAACCGGCTGTTGTTGAACTGAAAGAAATAAACTGCGCAGTAGTCGGCGACAGCGAATCAGCTGAAGCTTCGGTATGTGAAGAACCGGTTCAGGCTAAAGATGATGATATTCTCAGCTTTGAGCAGAAATATGTCGGCGGCGGAAAATCAGGCGGAAGCAAAGGTATGGCTTCGCTGAAAAGAAAAATTCCTGCTGATATTTCTCCGGAGCAGGAGGAGATTATCCGCAAGCTTGCGGTTGATGCGTTCCGCTGTCTCGGCTGCAACGGTGTTGCAAGAATTGACTTTATGATTGATATGGCATCGGAAAAAATCTACATCAATGAAATCAATACTATTCCCGGCTCTCTGGCGTTCTATCTCTGGGAACCAAAGGGAGTTAAATATCCTCAGCTTCTCGAAAAGCTCATACAGCTTGCTCTCAAACGTCACCGTCAGGCTGAAAAGATAAACTATACATTCGACAGCAATATACTTTCAATGGGAGGCTCTTTTGGAGCAAAAGGAAGCAAGGGAAGTAAATTTTAAATCAGGAGAGAATTAAAATGACCGAAAAAGAGAAACAGCAGGCAGGTGAACTCTATAACGGCAATGACCCCGAACTCATAGCTGAAAGAGTTGCCGCTAAAAAACTCTGTGCCGAATATAACTCAGCACAATATAACGACTATCAGAAAAAAGAACGCCTGCTTGACAGACTTCTTGCCCTCAGAGGCGAAAATACATGGATTGAAGCAAATTTTTTCTGTGATTACGGATATAACATCATTATCGGGGATAATTTTTATTCCAATCATAACTGTGTGATACTTGACTGTGCAGAGGTTATATTTGGAAATAATGTATTCATAGGTCCGAATTGCGGATTCTATACTGCCGGTCACCCCATAGATGCTGAACAGAGAAACAAAGGTCTTGAATATGCAAAGCCTATAAAAGTCGGCGATGATGTCTGGATTGGCGGAAATGTATGTGTAATGCCAGGAGTTACTATTGGAAGCAATACGGTCATCGGCGGCGGAAGCGTAGTTGTTGATGATATTCCGGCTGATTCTGTTGCTGTAGGAAATCCCTGCCGCGTTATACGTAAAATAACGGAAAAGGACAAAATGTAATGCTGTATTTACGTCAAAGATGACGTTGATAATAATAAGGGCTTATGTCACAAAGCTCTGTGAAAGGTTGAGAAAAAATGTTTGAAATTCTTGAAAAGAAAAGTCTCAATCCCACTGTTACACTCATGAAGATAAATGCTCCCCGCGTAGCTAAAAAAGCACAGCCGGGTCAGTTCATTATTCTCAGAACCGACAGTGAGGGTGAACGCATTCCGCTTACAATTGCGGATTATGACCGCGAAGACGGCACTGTTACAATTATTTTTCAGATTGTCGGAGCTACTACCGAAAAACTCAATCATCTCAATAGGGGCGATTGTCTCCATGATTTTGTAGGACCGCTCGGACGTGCTACCGAAACTGATGGACTGAAAAAGGTTGCTGTTATAGGCGGCGGCGTGGGCTGTGCAATCGCGCTTCCGGTTGCAAGAAAACTTCATGAACTCGGAATTGAGGTACACTCGGTTGTCGGATTCAGAAACAAGGATTTAGTTATACTTGAGGACGAATTCAGAAATAATTCGTCAAAATTCATACTTATGTCCGATGACGGTTCAGCAGGTGAAAAGGGTCTTGTTACAGATGCCCTGAAAAATCTCATAGAAAGCGGCGAAAAATACGACAGAGTAATTACTATAGGTCCGCTTATCATGATGAAGTTCGTGTGCAGGCTTACAAAGGAATATGAAATCCCTACGGTTGCATCAATGAATCCTATTATGATTGACGGTACAGGAATGTGCGGCGGCTGTCGTCTTACTGTAGGAGGCGAAACTAAATTCGCCTGTGTTGACGGTCCAGAGTTTGACGGTCATCTTATTGATTTCGATGAAGCTATGGCAAGAGGTGCAAGCTATCGCGGATTCGAGCGGAAAGCGCATGAAGATGCCTGCAATCTTTTCAAAAAGGAGGTGCAGTGAAATGGCTAATATGAGTCTTACAAAAAATGAAATGCCGGTTCAGGCTCCTGACGTGAGAAATAAGAATTTCAGTGAGGTTGCTCTTGGATATACCGAGGAACAGGCTATAGATGAAGCTAAACGCTGTCTTAACTGCAAAAATAAACCATGTGTTACGGGCTGTCCCGTACAGATTGATATACCAGCATTTATTGCTCAGGTCGCCGAGGGAAATTTTGAGGAAGCATATAAAATAATCACAAAATCAAGTTCGCTGCCTGCTGTATGCGGACGAGTATGTCCTCAGGAAACACAGTGCGAAAGTAAATGCGTACGTGGCGTAAAGGGTGAACCTGTAGCTATCGGCAGACTTGAAAGATTTGTAGCTGACAGACATAACGCTCTTGCTGAATCTGCTGTGGAAAAGCCGGAATCAAACGGTCATAAGACTGCTGTAATAGGTTCAGGTCCGTCCGGACTTGCCTGTGCAGGCGACCTTGCGAAAAAGGGATACGATGTTACTGTATTTGAGGCTCTCCATGTTGCCGGCGGAGTTCTTTCCTATGGTATTCCGGAATTCAGACTTCCGAAGTCAATTGTACAGAAAGAAATAGACGGTCTCAAAGCTCTCGGCGTTAAGATTGAAACAAATACTGTTGTAGGAAAGACTGTTTCAATTGACGAGCTTATGAAAGAAGAAGGATTTGAAACTGTATTTATTGGTTCAGGAGCAGGACTTCCGAGATTTATGCGTATTCCTGGAGAAAATCTTAATGGTGTATATTCTGCGAATGAATTTCTCACACGTATTAACCTTATGAAAGCCTATAAGCCGGATTCTTCAACTCCGATAAACGCCGGAACAAAAGCTGTTGTTGTAGGCGGCGGAAATGTTGCCATGGACGCTGCAAGATGTGCAAAGCGTCTGGGAGCTGATGTTACTATCGTATACAGACGTACAGAAAATGAGCTTCCGGCACGTGCTGAGGAAGTTGAACACGCTAAGGAGGAGGGAATCGTATTCAAATTCCTGACAAATCCGGTTGAAATCGAAGCAAATGAAAACGGCTGGGTAAAGAGCATTAAGTGCCAGCAGATGGAACTTTCCGAACCTGATGCAAGCGGTCGTGCAAAGCCTGTTCCGATTGAGGGTGCATTTATTGAAATCGAAGCTGACTGCGTTATCATGTCTATCGGAACTTCTCCGAATCCGCTTATCAAATCGACGACTGAGGGACTTGATACACAGAAATGGGGCGGCATTATTGCTGATGAAAGCGGACTTACTTCCCGTGAGGGCGTATATGCCGGCGGAGATGCCGTAACCGGTGCAGCTACTGTTATACTTGCTATGGGTGCAGGCAAAAAGGCTGCGGCAGCTATGGACGAATACATGAAAAACAGATAATTATTGATGATATAACCTGTCTTTGCAGAAAGACAGGTTATTTTTTATCTGGAAAATATTAATCGGGATTTGTTTCCATGATTGTTGCAATTTTCAGGATAATATGATATAATAATATAATATGAAATCTGATGAGATTTATTTTATTATTTATATGAAAGGAAAATCATATGCTGGAAAAAGCAAATAAATTATGGGATAAACTTTTCAGGCGTTATATAGCTCATGAATTTGCTATGTCAATGCAGCTTGAAACAGAAAGAAACAAGGTAATCTGCTGTGATTTCATTGTCGAGGCAGATACTTCTCCTCAGGACGAGTTTGAACTGTTTAAATATATATATTCTCAGAAAAACAGGCATTTCGTACCATATTATATAATCAATGAAAAATGTGCTGCATATCCGGAATTAAAGAAAAAATACGGAAAAAATATCATTGAATATTCCCCCGAAAAAATCGAGGAATTTGCCAGACGCATGAATGAACTTTTCAAAACTGTCAAGTTCATCTGCGGCGGATTTCAGGTTCTGCATTCTCTGCGCATAGGCATTACAGAAGCTGTCAAACGCAGTCCCTACGTGTATTCGATTTTTACTCAGCACGGAATTACTTTTTTTAAGGACGATTTTATTTCACAGTCATCATACAGTAAATTTCTGTTCGACAAGCTTATGATAAGCAACGACTTTGAGAAAAAAATCTTCATGGAACGCGCCTGCTATAAAGAAGATGACCTTATTAAAAATGGTCTTTTCCGCTGGGATTTGCTCAGTTCTGAAAAATCAGGCTCGGAAAAAAGTATCTTTATTTATTTCACACATCGCCGGTATCTGAAAAATATTCCGGAATCTGAACTCAAAGATACCATATATGTAAAAACAATCGTCGGACTGCTTGAAAATCCGCGTTTCCAGAAGTTTGTCAGAGAAAACGGATATACGCTGAAAATCGCACTTCATCACAGCGTTTTACAGGTATGCGGAAGCGGTTTACTCGAAGGCGTGAAGATTCTGGAGGACGACGAAATAGCCGGAGCAAAAAAGGATTCCGCTATACTCATTACAGATTATTCATCAATGTGTTTTGAAATGTGGTTTCAGCACAAACCGTCTATATTTCTGAATATTCCCGACAGCGAGGACTGTCTGAAATATGGTCACAAAACAGATCTTGCCGACCCGTATTCAAGCAAAATGGACGTTATATTCAATGTGGTAGATACCGTTGATGAATGTATGGACAAGCTGGAAAATTATCACATGACAGGTTTTGCTCTTACTCCGGAGGAAAAAATCAAGCGCGACAGATTTTTCTATTATAACGGCGGATTCTGTGAACGTTTTTATAATCTTCTTGTCAGCATGAAGAATGATAAAAAAACGCTCTATCGTATTCCTGTAAATGCAACTTTTGATTTTGCCCGTGATACTGATATTGAAACTTTCGGAATTGAACTTGCATCGCCGAACGGTCGCTGGATAGTACGGAAAAAAGCTTATTTCAGTTTCTTTATTCCGAAACCAAAAAACGGTCTTGCCGTACAGATATATTTTGAGCCGTATTTCTATTACAAACAGTACAGAATAGATGCGAAAGTAAGCGTAAACGGTCATATTCTGGATTCAAGTGAAATTTTCCGCAAAAAATGTGATTATATTATTCTTGATATTCCGGAAAACATTATCGGAAATGATGGCAAGGTTCAGATAGGATTTCAGTTTTCCCATGTCTATCGCCGCTGTGATTTGCGCGCGTCTGCCGGTGATACAAGAATACTCTCTCTGAGACTGCGTACAATGGATATATATGAGCGTGATTTGTCATATGAATCCGCCGCGGCACAGCTTGAACCGCTCAGACAAAAGCGTGAACTTGAAAGACTTGAAAAATCTGAAGCCGCCGGAAAATAAACGGAGGGTCTATGGTTGAGAAAATAAAAAAACAGATAGAAAAAGTCAGAAAATATGAATTTCTTTTTTCAGAGCTTGTCAAACGCGATTTCAAGAAAAAATATAAGCGTACTGTTTTGGGAATGTTCTGGAGTATACTTTCGCCGCTTTTGCAGCTTATCGTTATGGCGGTCGTATTTACGAGGTTTTTCGGCAGGAATACGGAGCATTATATAATATACCTCTTTTCCGGAAATTTGATATTCTCATTTTTTAAAGATGCCACAAACGGCGGTATGCACGCGCTCATGTCAAATGCAAATATAATTAAGAAAATCAATGTTCCAAAATATCTGTTCATGCTTTCAAAGGAAGTGAGTTCCTGTATAAATTTTGGACTTACGCTGATAATATATTTTATTTTTGTTGCTGTTGATGGAATTGCATTTTCTCCGCGTTTCCTGCTGTTGATTTATCCGGTTGCCTGTCTGCTTATATTCAATATCGGAGTCGGGTTCATACTTTCAGCACTTTTTGTGATTTTCAAGGATATTCAATATCTTTATGATATTTTTACACAGCTTCTGATGTATCTTTCCGCAATTTTCTATAATGTATCGGCGTATTCTGAAAAAATACAGAAGCTGTTCTACTGTAATCCTGTATACGTGTATATCACATATTTCAGGCAGGTGGTTATCGGCGGAATTGTTCCGGCATGGTGGATTCATGTTCTTTGCGCAGTATATGCTCTTGCGGTACTGATTACGGGTATGATTATATACAAGAAATATAATTATAAATTCATGTATTATATTTAGGGTGATTTATGAAAAAAATAGAACTTAATAATATTTCTGTCTCCTATATAGTAGGCGATTTCACCAACCGCGGACTGAAAGATGTCATAATACAGAAGCTTAAAGGCACGTACGTTCAGAAAGAATTTACTGCTCTTGACGGTATTACGTTTTCACTTGACGAGGGAGAACTGCTGGGCGTAATCGGAACTAACGGAGCAGGAAAATCTACGCTTTGCAAGGTAATCTCCGGAATAATGCGTCCTACCGCCGGAACTATGGCAGTACGCGGAAATATAGCTTCCCTGCTTGAACTCGGCACAGGATTTGACGGAGATTTGACAGTCCGTGAAAATACATTTCTTCGTGGTGCGATGTTGGGATATACTCGCGATTTCATGAACCGGACATACGACAGTATTATTGATTTTGCGGAACTTAAAGAATTTGAGGACAGAAAGTTTTCACATCTTTCTTCCGGTATGAAATCAAGGCTTGCCTTTTCTATTGCCTGCCTTGTCCAGCCGGAAATACTGATTCTTGATGAAGTGCTTTCCGTAGGCGACGGCGCATTCCGGAAAAAAAGCGAAAAGAAAATGCTTGAGATTATCAAAAGCGGAGCAACAACAATTCTTGTTTCACATTCTCTTGCGCAGATTCGTCGTATGGCTACAAAAGTTCTCTGGATTGAAAAGGGAAAACAGATTGCTTTCGGCGAAACCAAAGAAATATGTGATAAATATGATGAGTTTATCAAGAAAAAATAAGAATCTGTGTTGAGATGCTGAAAAATAATCAAAACAGATTGATTTTCCTGCTTATTCGTGGTATAATCGTTTGTAGATATGAATATTGAATTGAGGATAATTAGAATGAAAAAATATAAAATAACTGCGGTACTTGCAGTATGCGCCCTGCTCGTTTCCGGAATTTCATCGGAACCGGCTGTATATACAAACGCCGAAGATGAAGATTATGGATATTATGGAACAGATATTGAACTTATTTCTGAAACAGACGAAACAGATTCCGGAACAGTTGTTTCTAGCGACTGGACGTACTATGCCGATGATGACGGAAATGCTCATATTACCGACTGTTCATCACAGGAAGATGAAATCTTTGTTCCTGCGGAAATAGACGGATTTCCGGTTACTGAAATCGAAAAGAATGCATTTATGTCGCTTCCCGTTACAAAAATAAATCTTCCGGCTTCTATAGTGTATGTTTCAGCGGAAAATCCTTTTGCTCCGTGCGAAAATCTCACAGAAATAACTGTTGATTCCGAAAATCAGAATTATACTGCTGTGAATGGCGTTATGTTTACAAATGATATGAAAACCTTGATATGCTATCCTGCTGCCAAATCCGGAACATCGTTCACTATTCCTTACGGCGTTGAGATTCTCGGAATAGCTGCGGTTTCCGGTACAGAACTTCAGGAAATAATTCTTCCGGATTCTCTTAAAACTATGAACCGCCATTGTCTCAGCTTCAATGAAAAGCTGGAAAAAATCGATATGAGCAGTACCGCTGTTGATGAAGTAGGAATAATGGCTTTCGCCGGCTGTACATCACTTGAAGAGGTAAATTTTGCGGAGTGTACTCTTTCTGTTGAGCTTGCCGCTTTTATGAGCTGTAAATCTCTTTCATCCGTTGAGCTTCCGAAGTATCTGAAAAGTATCGGACAGAGTGCTTTTCAGGATACGGCACTCACGAAAGTAAAAATTCCCTCCGGTGTTGAATCAATCGGGTACTGCGCTTTCGGATATGATGAACAGGAAAATCCAGTTGCCGGATTTATTATTATCGGCGATGCTGATTCAGTCGCACAGATATATGCTACTGATACAGATGAGGATTATAATTATGCCAACAATTTTACGTTCATGACTACAGAAACCGCTGAAATTGCTGAGGAATATGCTGCTCTTGACATACAGCAGTCAGGTATCTTTGAATATTCTGTCATCGACGGCGAAGCCTGTATAACCGGCTGTAATTCAGTTGATTATTTAGTAGATGTTCCAGCTGAAATTGATGGCTATTCCGTAACATCTGTTTATCATGCCGCATTCAGCAATTGCAGTTCTCCGAAAATAGTCCTGCCTGATACTGTAGTAAAAATCGGTGAAAATGCATTCTCAGCTGCTGTGGAAAGTATCACGATTTCTGGAAACTGTACGGAAATCGCAGGAGATGAACCTTTCCTGTTCTGCACTTCCCTGAAAGAAATAAATGTAGGGGAGGGCAGCGGTTCATATTCTTCACTTGATGGTGTGTTGTACAATAAAGATATGTCTCTGCTGGTTACATATCCTATGATGAAAGAGGACACGGAATTTACTGCTCCGGATTCCTGTAAGGAAATAGCTGTTTCAGGATTCTGCTATAATCAGTTCCTCGAAAAAATTGAACTTCCTGCCGTCGAAACTATAAATAATTATGCTTTTGAGGGTTGTCCGAAGATATGTTCCGTAAAGCTTTCCGACAATATAAAGACTGTGGGGGTAAATGCATTTTTAGGCTGTACATCGCTTTTCAGTATACGTATTCCCGACGACATAGAAACAATCGGCGACTATGCTTTCGGCTATGACTATGATGAGGAACTTGCTGCCGATATTCAGGCTAATATGGAGCAGTATGCTCAGTCCGGTGCAACAAATATAATGCCTTATTCAGTTGTTGACGGCTATAAAATATATGCTGATGAAGATAGTCTCGGATATAAATATGCTGTTGCCTGCGGTATTGAAGTTGTAAGCGGTACTGTAGCAATCGGCAGTAAAAATGTCGATACAAGATTTATTTATGTGATAACCGGTGCTGTTGCTGTATTGATTCTTATTGTTTCCGGAATTATTATCGGAAAATCTGCTTCAAAAAAGAGAAAAGAAAAAAAATCTGCTGAAAGAAAAAAATCTGCCGGAAAGAAAGAGGAAAATAATAATGAAAATTAGGAAATTTTTCGCATCTGCTGTCTCTTTTGTAGTTATGATTTCCGCAGGTTCTTTGTTCGCCTATGCGGAAGAACAGGTTCAGGACGTAGGCGAACCGCTTACAGATGGAACATTTACTTTTGAACTTATAGGCGGCTCGTATACAATTACTTCCTGTGAATCTACCGCTATAATAGGCGAAATTCCGGAATTGCGCAACGGCTATGCTATTACAGCTATCGGTGATAATGCTTTTGCAAATTGTACTAATATTTCATCGCTTAAAATTCCTGACAGCATTACGTCTATAGGTTCAAATGCATTTGCAGGCTGTACATCGCTGAAATCAATCACACTTCCAAGTAGAATTACTAATATTTCAGGCGGTACTTTTATGGGCTGTACAAATCTTACTTCAATTGATATTCCTGATTCCGTAAATACTATTTCTTCATACGCTTTCTATAACTGTTCGTTCCTGACAGATGTCCATCTGCCGGGTGAACTTTCATCTATTCAGCCTATGGCATTTGCGGAATGCAGCTCAATCGAAAATTTCGATGCTTCCGCCTGTGCAAGCTATACATTTGAGGACGGAATACTTTACAACAGCTCAAAGACTAATATCTGCCGTGCTTCCACAAAACTTACCGGTGATGTATATATTCCTGACGGTGTTACTACTATTGATGCCGGTGCTTTTTCGGTATGCGCAGGTATTGAAAATCTCTTTATTCCGGCATCTGTAAGTTTTATCGGAGAGGATTCTTTTGGTTACTGCACAAGTCTTAAAAGCATTGACTTTTCAGAGGGACTTTCATCTATTGCAGATGTTGCATTTAAAAACTGCGTTTCATTGCAGTCTCTTGATTTTCCGCTTTCACTCCGGACTATCGGGGAGGGTGCTTTTTATAACTGCACTTCACTCAGCCGTGCCGTAATTGCCGAGGGTACAGAATCTGTAGGTGCAGGAGCATTTACATCATGCTCATCTCTTAAACAGATAAATCTGCCGAGAAGCATCACAGAAATAGGTGACTATGCTTTCGGATTCTCACTTGACGAAAACGGCGGATATGTTCCTGATGAAGGATTTTCCATGAACGTATTTTCTGATTCCGCAGGCGCAAAATATGCAAAATCAAACAAAATAGAATATACTACTGTTGACGGAAGCCTGAAAAATCTTGCATTTATAATTGTTGGGATTGGAGTTATTATTGTTGTTGTAGTTTTTGCCGTTGTGCTTATGGCAAAAAGCAGAAAAAGCGCATCTGCTGCCGTAAAAAAAGCCGATAAGGCTGCTCAGGAAAAGGCGGAAGAGGAAAACTATAAAAAAATAATTGATAACTGATATTTCGTTAATTAGATGATGACCTGTATCAATTCCGATTGGTACAGGTTATTGTTTTCTGATTTTGGTTATTCTTAGAGTTTAAAAAATATTAAATAAAAATTCTATTTGCGCCTATTGTAATTTTGTATATAAT